>CALAWF010000168.1 GCA_937894665.1 uncultured bacterium
GTTGTTTTACCTCAATCGGGTTAAAGAGGAATTACCCTGATTGTATTTAAATTCAATCACAAATACTTTTTCAGTGCAAGTGTTTGTAAAAAATTGTGAGCAAATGTGCCTTAGAGAGTGGTAGTCCTTTTGTATGAGTTGCTTTTATTATTTTTTGCGGTAAAATCGGATAAGATGCATGTATAGTATAAAATAAGGATATTAGAAATGAAATCAACATTAACAAAAGAACAAGACAATTTGGTTAGTATAAGTATGGTTATCCCTGCAAAAGAAGCTACTTCTGCATATAACACTGCTGCTAATCGTATTTCTCAATATGTAAATATTGACGGATTTAGAAAAGGTAAAGCTCCTCGTGCCGTTATTGAAAGACACGTTGGTGTTGACAGAATTAGACAAGAAGCATTGGATATTATTCTTCCAAAATATTTAGGTCAAGCTGTTTATGATAACAACTTGGATGTTATTTCTCAACCTGCTATTACTGATTACAAATTTGAAACAGGTAAAGACTTAGAAGTAACTTTTGAAGTTGAAACAAGACCTGAAGTTAAATTAGGAAACTACAAAGGTTTAGAAGTTAAAGCTGAAGTTCCATCTGAAGATGATGGTGCATTTGATAAGGCTTTAGAAGGATTTTTATCACAACACGCTTCTATGGAATTGGTTTTGGATAGACCTTCAAACGAAACAGATACAGTTGTTTTCGACTTTGATGGAACTTGCAATGGTGAAGCTATTCAAGGCGGATCAGCTAAAGGTTATGCTTTAGATTTGGCTCATTCAAACTTCATTCCAGGATTTGCTGAACAATTAGTTGGTCATAACATTAAGGATGAATTTGATATTCAAGTTACATTCCCAGAAGATTACCACGATGAAAAATTAAAAGGTCAACCGGCTACTTTTGCTATCAAAATCAATGAAATTAAACAAAAAGTTATGCCTGAATTGACTGATGAATTAGTTAAAAAATCAACCAGATTTTCTACAGTTGATGAATTAAAAGCTGATATTAAAGATTATATCGAAAAACAAAGAGAAAGTTTGAAAAAATCAGCTGCTGAAAATGCTGTATTCAAAGCTGTTATCGAATCTTCATCTGTTGAAATTCCTCAAAGAATGATTGATAGAGAAGTTGAATCTTTAAAAGCTGATTATCAACAAAGATTATCTTACCAAGGTATTGATTGGGATACATTCATTAAATCTCAAGGAAATGAAGAAGAATTTAACAATACATTGGTTGAAGATGCTAAAACCAGAATTAAAAATTCTTTAGTTATTGATAAAATTGCTAAGGAAGAAAAAGTATCAGTTGAACAATCTGATTTCGCTGGAAAGTTAGACCAATTGGCTGCTGCATACGGTATGGGTGCTCAGGATATGCTAAAACAATTTGGTAAAAATCCTGACTTCTTACAAACTTTATCTCAACAAATTGTTAATGAAAAAGTTAGAACTTTCTTAGTTGACAATAATAAAGTTGAATATGTAGAAGTTAAACCTAACAAAGAATCAGTTGAAGCTTAGTAGATAATAAGTATAATATTAAAATAAGAAAGGGAATTAAATCATGAGTTTTGTACCTGTTGTTATTGAACAATCAAGCCGTGGCGAAAGATCATTCGATATTTTCTCAAGATTGTTAAGAGAAAGAATTATCTTCTTGGGAACTGCTATTGATGATATGGTAGCTAATTTGGTTGTTGCACAGTTATTGTTGTTGGATAGTGAAAATCCTGAAAAAGATATTATGTTATACATTAACTCTCCAGGTGGTAGTGTAACAGCAGGTTTCGCAATTTATGATACAATGCAACACATTAGAGCAGATGTTTCTACAATTTGTTTAGGACAAGCTGCTTCTATGGGTGCATTCCTTTTATCTTCCGGGACTAAAGGTAAGAGAATGGCTCTTCCTCATTCAAGAGTTCTTATTCACCAACCTTTAGGTGGAGCTCAAGGTCAGGCAACTGATATTGAAATCCAAGCAGCTGAAATTATCAGAATTAAAAAATCATTGAACGAAATTTTAGCTTCAAATACTGGACAATCTCTTAAAAAGATTGAAAAAGATACTGACAGAGATTATATCATGACTCCTCAAGAAGCTCTTGAATATGGTATGATTGATAAAGTTATTTCTCGTGATGCTATTAAATAATCGATTGGAGATAATATAAAAAATGCCAAAGCACGATGATGATAAATTAAAATGTTCTTTTTGCGGAAAAACTCAAGACCAAGTAAAAAAACTTATTGCCGGTCCTGAAGTTTACATCTGCGATGAATGTGTTGAGCTTTGTAATGAAATTTTGGATGAGGAATTCTTTGATCAAAAAGACAAAGAAGGTTCTGCAGAAGGTGCAAACCCTGAAAAAGCTGAAAAACCAATTCCAAAGCCACACGAAATTAAAGAATATTTAGATCAATATATTGTTGGACAGGATGATGCAAAGAAAGTTTTGTCAGTTGCTGTTTACAACCACTACAAACGTTTAAAACACAACAAAGACAACAAAAAAGACTCTGTTGAAATTCAAAAATCTAACATTTTGTTAGTTGGTCCAACCGGTTCAGGTAAGACATTACTGGCTCAAACCTTAGCTAAGATGTTGGATGTTCCATTTGCGGTTGCAGATGCTACAACATTGACTGAAGCAGGTTATGTCGGTGATGATGTAGAAAATATTCTTCTTCGTTTGTATCAAAACGCTGAGTTTGATTCTACAAAAGCTGAACGTGGTATTATTTACATCGATGAAATTGATAAAATTTCTAGAAAAAGTGAAAATACTTCAATTACAAGAGATGTTTCCGGTGAAGGCGTACAACAAGCATTGTTGAAAATGATTGAAGGTACTGTTGCTCACGTTCCTCCTCAAGGTGGAAGAAAGCATCCTCATCAAGAATTTATCGAAATCGACACAAGTAATATCTTGTTTATTGTAGGTGGTGCTTTTGTTGGTTTGGAAAAAATTGTTGATGCAAGAGCTGGCGAAGGTAATTCAGTTGGCTTTGGTGCAAAAGCCCCAATGTCCCAAGCTGAAAAGGATGCAAATGCCGTTAAGTTGTTGAAAAAATTACAACCGGAAGATTTGTTGAAGTTCGGTTTGATTCCTGAATTTATCGGTCGTGTTCCTGTTTATGCTGTTTTAGATCAGTTAAATGAAAAAACGTTGAAAATGATTTTAACTGAACCTAAAAATGCAGTTCTAAAACAATATCAAGCATTGTTAAAAATGGATGGTGTTGATTTGGAATTTGAACCGGAAGCAGTTGATTTAATTGCTAAAGAAGCTATCAAACGTAAGACTGGTGCTAGAGCATTACGTTCAATTGTTGAAGAAATCATGCTTGATGTTATGTATGATGTTCCAACAAAAGAAAATATCGATAAGTTTGTGGTTACAGCTGATATGGTTAAAAACAGAAAGAATGCCGAAGTTGTTCAACTTCCAACAAAATCTGATAAAGAAAAAGAAATTACAGCTTAGTAATTATTGAATAATTTAAAATAAACGAGTCTGCTATTTGCAGGCTCGTTTAAATTTGAAAATATTGTAATAAATTGTCAAACCCTATTTTTTATGCGAAAATTAAAGAAAGGGAGATTAGTCGATGGGAGAGTCAAAAACTTTAATTTTAATTGACGGTCATGCACTTGCGTTTCGTCAATATTACGCTTTAGAACGTACAAATATGAAAACCAAGGATGGAACTCCGACTTGGGCTGTTTATGGTTTTTTCAAGGCAATTTTTGACCTTCTAAAAAATGAAAACCTTGCACCTGATTCTATCGGGGTTGCTTTTGATGTTTCTCATCACACTTTTAGAACAGAAAAATATGTTGAATACAAGGCTAATCGTGAAGCCATGCCAGATCCTATGAGAGTTCAAATGGGGCTAATTTATGAAGGCTTAAAGGCTTTCAATATCCCTATTTACACAAAAGAAGGCTTTGAAGCGGATGATGTTATCGGTACAATTTCTCGCAGAGCCTGTGAGCTTGGTCATAAAGTTTATATTTTGACTGGTGATCAAGATTCTTTCCAACTTATCAGAAAAAATGGCTGTATTAAAGTTATTATTCCTTCTAAGGGTGAACTTGTTGAATATGATTGGGATAAAGTTTATGAAAAATTAGGTGTTTATCCTGACCAAGTAATTGATTATAAGGCTTTGAGGGGCGATACTTCGGATAATATCCCAGGGATTCGTGGTATAGGCGAAAAGACGGCTGTAAAACTTCTTACGGAATTTAAAACGGTTGATAATGTTCTTAACTCTGCAGATAAAATTTCAGGGAAATCAATCAGAGAAAAAATTGAAAATGGAAGAGAACAAGCAGAGTTGAGTAAATATCTTGCGACAATTGTTCAGGATGTTGATATTCCTTTCGACTTTGAAAAAACTAATATTGAACTTCCAGATATTGCATCTGTAACAGAATTCTTACGTAGTATGCAATTCTATAGCTTTTTAAAAAATATTGAGTTTATCTTAAAATCTTTTGACAAATCTGGAACACTTTCAATTCCGGACGAGGTAAAAACATCTTCTCAAATTATTACTCCTGAATCAACTAACGGGCAATTAGGCTTGTTTGCACAAGCTGTTCAAGCAGAGGTAAATAAAGAAGAAATTAGCCATAATTCAAATTTGGTAACTGATGAAGCAGATTTTTCTCAGATGGTTGAAGAATTGTCTAACAAATCTGTTATTGCGTTCAGATTTTCTGCTGATGTTGTGAATGCTCTCAATTCAACTGTTTATGGTTTATCTATAGCTTATAATGATGGTTATAAATTCAGTGCAGGCTCTTTAAATATAGATAATTCTGATTCAATTACAAAGGCATACTATATTCCGTTTAATCATCATATTGAAAAACAGTTGGATACAAATTTTGTAATAACTGGTTTGAAAACAATTTTTGAAAATCCAAACATTAAAAAAATCACGCATGACCTTAAACAGGAATATAATATTTTTAAATCTTTTGGGGTTGATATTTCTGGGATTATCTTTGATACGGTACTTGCTAGTTATATCAAAGATTCTAATGCGTCCACAGAATTTGATATTCAATGTATGGAACGTATAGACCACATTTTGCCGACTATGGTTTCTGAAAATAAAAAGGCGAAATTTAACGATTTTGATATTGAAACTGTTAAAAATTATACATCAGATTCTATTTCCAGTTTGTTCAAACTTGTTCAATATTGGGATAGCGAGTTAGATGAAAAAGAACACAATATTTTATCAGATATAGAAATTCCACTTGCCCATGTTTTAGCTGATATGGAATATACTGGAGTGTCTGTTGATGTAGATTATTTGGCAAAATTAACGGCAGAATTTAATGCTAAACTTCACCGTTTGGAAACTAAGATTTATAATTTGGCGGATGAAGGTTTTAATATCAATTCGCCAAAACAGGTTGGAGCTATTTTATTTGATAAATTGCAATTAAAATCTCGCAAAAAACGAGGCAAGGCTAAAAATTCTACAAGTGCAGAAGTTCTTACTGCTCTAGCTGAAGAGTATGAAATTGCCCGTTTGATATTAGAATATCGTAAGTATGCAAAATTAAAGTCAACTTATACCGAGGCTTTACCTTCGTTGATTGATAAAAAGGATTTTCGTATTCATACAACATATAATCAAACAACAACAACGACCGGAAGACTGTCTTCATCTAATCCGAATTTGCAAAATATTCCGGTTCGCTCAGATGAAGGAAATAAAATTCGTCAGGCCTTTGTGCCGCAAGATAGAGAAAATTATTTGATTATGTCTGCGGATTATTCTCAAATTGAATTACGATTGCTCGCTCATGTTTCTGAGGATAAACATCTTATCAATGCTTTTTGTTCAGGTGTTGATGTCCATACTTTGACGGCATCTAAAGTTTTTGATGTTCCAATAGAAAAGGTTACCAAAGAAATGCGTTACAAAGCAAAGGCGGTAAACTTCGGTATTGTTTACGGTCAAAGTAAATACGGTTTGGCTAAAGCATTGAAGATTACACCTGCAGAAGCGGACAATTTTATTGAAAAATATTTTGCGACTTATCCGGCTATTCAGGCATATATGTTGAATATGGTTAAACTTGTTGAAGAACAAGGTTATGTTGAAACAATTTTTGGTCGTCGCAGATATTTGAAAAATGAGATTGAAAATTCAAATGCGATGGTTCGTGAGTTTGCAAAACGTGCGGCAATTAATCATCCTATGCAGGGTTCTGCTTCTGATTTAATCAAAATTGCGATGATAGATTTTTCAAAGAAATTAAAAGAAAATAATTTAAAATCAAAATTAATTATTCAAGTTCACGATGAATTAGTGGTGGAAGTTGCAAAATCTGAATTAGAAGAAGTTAAAAAGTTGGTATTAGAATCAATGGAACTTAATCAACCACTTAGAGTTCCGTTGTTAGTAGATATAAATGTAGGTGAATCATGGAAAGAATCATAAAATTTTTTGTAGTATTAACTTTTGTTTTCGGTTTATCTGTAGCCCCGAGTTTTGCGGTTGAACAAATGAATTTGAGTACACTGATTACGGCCCAAAATGTGAAGTATGAAACCTGTACAAAGGTATTTAATACGGACCATGTTTCTTTGTTTCATTTGGCTATCGCAGCAATCAATGCAAACCGTTTTACTATTGATGAAATTCAATCAAAATCCGGTTATGTTTTATTTACGGCTGTGAATAAACAATTCCTTGCAACGGTTGTAAATGTTAATACAAATCAAGGAATGCTAAAAATTACTCCTGTTGATAACAATTATTTCTTTCAACCTGGAATTGTGTTGAATATTTTCAAATATGTTGAGTTAAATCTTAATAAAAAACCGGAAGTTGTAAAGTTTAACTAAAATTCTATATTTTTGAATACTTTTTTTGCATTTTCGGTTGAGATTTGTGCTATTTCTTCTGTGCTAATTCCTCTCAAATTGGCAATTTCTTCTGCAACATATTTCACATACATCGGCTGATTTTCTTTTCCTCTGAAAGGTGCTGGTGCTAAGTACGGGTCATCAGTTTCAAGAAGTAAATATTCAAGTGGAATATTTTTAGCAACATCTTTTGTTTTCTTTGCATTTTTGAATGTTACAACTCCGCCAAGTGCAATATAAATTCCTTCTTTGATACATTCTTTAGCAAATTCTAAACTCCCTGAAAAACAGTGCAAAATTGCTGTAGAATTTTTGTTGTATTTTTTTAGAATTTCAAGGGTATCAAGATGCGCTTCTCTGGAGTGAATATTGAGAGGTAAGTTCATTTGGTTTGCAAATTCAATTTGTTTGATAAAAACCTCTTTTTGAAGTTCTTTAAACGACTTATCCCAATAATAATCCAGCCCAACTTCACCAATTCCAATGATTTTCGGGTTATGCTTAATTATTTCTTCCATATCAGAAAGAGTTTTGTCTGTAAATGTTTTTACCTCTTCAGGAAAGACCCCAACATAGCCGTAAACGCCATTGTATTTTTGAATAAATTTATCTGTTTCAAAAATATCCTCGGCAGTGCTAGACGGTACAATCGTAACAATTTTATTATCGATAGCATTTTGCACTGCTTCATCAATATTTGTTTCTCTTAACATATTTACGTGAGAGTGGGTATTTATTATATAAATGTCGTTCATTTTCAAACTCTCTTAGTTAGAACTTTTTGTCATAATGCAACTATCCAGATAGCTGGTCATTACGGTTTTAAAGCGTTCTGCTTCTTCTTTTGTTTTAGCTTCAAATCTAAGTGTAAATACCGGCTCTGTATTACTTTGACGGATAAGTGCAAAACCGCCGTCAAAAACAATTCTCATCCCGTCTAATGTTACGATTTCTTTGATTTTTGAACCAAACATATTCGGTTTTTCTTGAACCTCTTTTTTCATTGATTCAAGAACTTCTTTTTTTAAGTGGTTTGGACAAGGAAAACGAACTTCATCACTTGTAAATACTTGGTTAAAAGGTTCTAACATGTTTTCTAATTTGAAGTTAGGGTTTTGTTTTTTGTTTTTTGCAACAATTTCAATCATTCTGCATCCTGCATAAATTGCATCATCAAAACCATAATATCTATCTTTGAAGAATGTATGTCCACTCATTTCTCCACCTAAGATAGCGTGAGTTTCTTTCATTTTTTCTTTGATGTAACCATGTCCTGTTTTACACATAATAGCTTTTCCGCCGGCGTTGTTGATGGTGTCAAAAAGAACTTGAGAGCATTTTACTTCTGATACTACTGTTGGATGTTCTGCTATGATGTCCATTGCGTAGATTAGGAGTAATTTATCCCCTGTTAAAGGTTTTCCTTTTGAATCTACAACACCGATTCTGTCGCTATCGCCATCATAAGCAATTCCTAAATCTGCATTATTTTCTACAACTGTTTTTGAAAGAGTTTCAAGAGTAGATAATACACTTGGGTTTGGGTGGTGGTTAGGGAAAGTTCCATCCGGTTCAGAGAATAGTTCAATAACTTCACACCCTAAATCTCTGTAAAGTTGAGGTCCTACAATTCCGCCTGTAGCGTTTGCACTGTCAACAACAACTTTAATTCCTTCTCCGATTTTTCCAAACTTTTCTTTCATTTCAGCGATATATTCAGGGATAATTTCTGTTGAAAAATCTTTTTCTCCAAGATTTGTTGGTAAATCCTTCCAAATTCCAAAAGTTTCTTCTTTAACTTCTTTAATTTGAGATTCATTAAGGGTTTGACGGTTGTATGTCATTTTCAATCCATTGTATTCTTTGGGATTGTGGCTTGCCGTAATAATCATAGCTCCGTCAAGATTATGGGCAACTTCTGAATAGTATCCTAGTGGAGTTGGTGCTAATCCTAAATCTTCGATATGCCCAACATTAGAATCTACAAGTCCGGCAATAAGAGCTTTTTTAAGACTTGGAGAATGTAATCTCGCATCCATACAAACACTGATTTTTAAGTCTTTTACATCTTTGGAAGTTTTTTCTTTTAACCATTTTGTATAACCAAGTCCGATATTATAAAATAATTCTTCTGTAATATCGTCGCCGTAAATTCCTCTTATATCATTTTTGCCAAATGCGTGTTCGTATTGTTTCATATTTCACATCTCCCAATCTTTAGTCTATAATTAAATCATACCATGAAAAATGTTTTCTCAAAAATTGTAAATAATCAAAATTGGGCGGGGTGGATATTTATTTTGCCTGCAATTTTAGGAACTTTGATTTTTATTTTAATTCCCGTTATTTGCTCCTTTGGTTTGAGTTTTGCAAAGTGGGATTTGTTAAATCCTATTCAATTTGTCGGTTTACAAAATTATATTGATATTTTTCATAGTGCTGTTTTTTATAAAATATTTACTAATACGGTTGTCTTTGCCCTTTCTGTTTCAATTTTGGGTGTGATTATACCGCTAGTTTTGGCTTCTATTTTAAATTCTAAAATAAGGGGAAGTGAGTTTTTTAAAACGGCGTATTTTTTGCCATTTATTACTCCGATGATTGTTATAGGAATTGTTTGGGCATGGATTTTTGACCCGAATATTGGGTTATTAAATCAGGTTTTGCATATTCATATAAATTGGTTGTATGATTCAAAATTTGCCATGCCGGCATTGATAATTGTTTCGGTCTGGAAATTAATTGGTTATAATATGATAATCTTTTTGTCAGCTTTGTCATCCGTTTCTCAAAGTTTGTTTGAGGCAGCAAAGATTGACGGGGCTAATTCTTATCAAATATTCAAGAATGTAACTATTCCGGTTCTTTCGCCAACAATTTTTTTTGTTGTAATTATTACTGCGATTAGTTCGTTTCAAGTGTTTGATTTAATCTATCTTATGACCCAAGGCGGACCTTTTGATAGTACAAATGTCTTGGTTTATGCTATTTATAAGGATGCGTTTGAATATTTTAATGTCGGTCATGCCAGTGCAATTGCTTATGTTTTGTTCGTTGTGATTTTAGTCTTAACTCTAATCCAATGGAGTTTGCGTAAGAAATTGGTCTATAATGAAAAATAAATAATTCATCAAAAATAGGTATGTTGGTGTTGCTACGCCGATATATCATATTCAAGGGGAATAGCAAAAAATATTATTTTTGTATTTATATAATATGTGAAAAAGTTTAAGGAGGTTTATATTGAAAATACAAGGCTTTATGTATAATCCAATTATAAAACCTCAGACTTTTACTTCTGATGTTGATAAAGATATTGATAAAATTCGTGAAAAACGAGATTCTTTAAAAAACTCTTTATCACGAAACAGGGATTCTCAATCTTCTGTAGAAGATAAAATTTCTAGCGTGGAATCAGATATTTCAAGACAAAATTCTAATATCAATAACGAACAATCAGAAATAAGCCTTGAACGTGAAAAACTAGCTCGTTCAAGGGAAAAATTGCAATCCGATAGAGAAAAGTTGGAACGCTTGCAATCTCGTATGGCACAACTTCGTGATCAGTATCAAAATATCTCAACCGAAGTTTCAAAATTGAATGATGTGTATTAGTTAATTATTATTTATAAAACGTGTTAAGATATTAAAAATGTAGGTCGTTGCTACTGCGACATTTAAAACAATTCAATCAGAATAAAAAAGAGGCATCGTTTCCGATACCTCTTTTCAAGCGTTTTATCTAAAGTATTAACTACTTCATCAATTCGCCAACTGCTTTGTAAACGTTCATACGTTTTGCAGCATCGCTTTCAGCTTGTTGATATAGAGCTTCAGCATGTTCAGGGTTAGTCTTCATAAGTGATTTATAACGACCTTCTGATCTGATGAAGTCTTGGTAGCTGCCTTTTGGATCTTTAGCATCCCAAGTGAACGGTTGTTCAGGGTTAGCAGGGTTGTATCTGTATAATGGGAAGTATCCTGCTTCTACTGCACGTTTTTGTTCAGTTTGAGTTTTGCTCATATCGATACCGTGAGCGATACATGGAGCGTAAGCGAAGATGATTGATGGTCCGTTGTAGCTTTCAGCTTCTTGGAATGCTTTTAGAGTTTGAGCTCTATCTGCACCTAAAGCTACTGATGCTACATATACATAACCATAAGACATGCTCATCAAGCCCATGTTTTTCTTGTATGTTTGTTTACCGCCTGTAGCGAATTTAGCAACTGCACCGGTTGGAGTTGATTTAGAAGCTTGACCACCAGTATTTGAGTAAACTTCTGTATCAAGAACAAGAACGTTAACGTTTTTGTTTTGAGCAAGAACGTGGTCAATACCGCCGTAACCGATGTCGTTAGCCCATCCATCACCACCGATAATCCATACTGACTTATCTGTGAAGTAATCTTCAAGTTCTTTAACTTTTGCCAATGTTGGGCAATCAGATTTTTCAGCATATTTGTTGATTAATTCTTTAGCAGCTTCTTGGTCTTTGATAGCTTCTTCAGTTTTTGAATCATCCCAGTGAGATAATGCTTTGTCCAAAGCAGCTTTCAAATCAGCAGGAGCTTCTTCGCTAGCCATAACTTTTTCTGCGTATGATTTCAATGTAGCTCTGTTTTGATCTACAGCCAATCTCATACCATAACCGAATTCAGCGTTGTCTTCGAACAATGAGTTAGCCCAAGCCGGACCTCTGCCGTCTTTGTTAGTTGTGTATGGGATTGTTGGGAATGTCCCAGAGTAAATTGAAGAACAACCAGTTGCGTTAGCTACAATTGCGTTTTCACCGAACAATTGAGAAACTAATTTAACGTAAGGTGTTTCCCCACAACCAGCACAAGCACCAGAGAATTCGAATAATGGTTTTCTCAACATAGCACCTTTAATTGTTTTAGTTGTGTTTTTACCCATAACGTTATCAGGTAATGAATCGAAGAATTTTTCATTTTCTAATTCACAAGCTTCAACTTCTTTTTCAATTGAAGACCAAGTTAAAGCCTTTTTACCTTCAACTTTAGACATTGGACATTGGTCTAAACATACACCACAACCTGTACAATCTTCGCAGTAAACTTGAACTTTGAATTGTTCGCCGTTTAAGTTTGGTTTAGCATCAACAGTATTGAATGATTTTGGAGCATCTTTCAAGCTGTCTTTTTCAGCTAATTTAGTTCTGATTGCTGCGTGTGGACATGCTGAAGCACAAATACCACATTGGATACAGTGTTCAGAATTCCAATGTGGAACACGAGGAGCAATACCACGTTTTTCTAAGCAAGCTGTACCTGTTGGGATAACACCGTCAATACTCATTGCTGAAACTGGGATGTCATCACCTTTTAATCTCATTGATGGTTCAATGATTTTCTTAGCGAAATCGCTAGCATTTTCAGGAATGAATTGAGCGTCGTCAACACATCCAACACCATCTAATGTAGCAGGTACCGGAACTTCTTCAGTTGCGTTGATAGCTGCATCAATCAATGCTAAGTTCATGTTAACAACATCGTCGCCTTTTTTCTTGAATGTCTTAGTTGTCATAGCTCTCATACCTTCATAAGCTTGTTCGAATGGAATGATTCCTGAAACTTTGAAGTATGCAACCATCATAACCGTATTAGCACCTTTACCTCTTAAACCAGGTTGTTGTTTGATTAGAGATTCAGCATCTACGTTGTAGAATTTGATTTTCTTATCAATAATAGTTTTTTGCATATCTCTAGTTAAGTGAGCAAATGCTTCTTCCTTAGAGTATGGGCTGTTTAATAAGAATGTTCCGCCTTCTTTGATACCTTTTAATAGGTCATATCTTCCGATATATGAGTGAGCTGAACATGATACGAAATCAGGTGCTGTGATTAAGTAAGTTGATTTGATTTGTTTGTCGCCGAATCTCAAGTGAGAAACTGTAACACCAAATGATTTTTTAGAGTCATAAGCAAAGTATGCTTGAGCATCTTTGTCTGTGTATTGACCAATGATTTTAATAGAGTTTTTGTTAGCACCAACAGTACCGTCTGAACCTAAGCCCCAGAACATACAGTTTGTAGTTCCGGCAGGTTCTGTAACGATGTGTTCGTCAACTTTGATTGACATATTAGTAACATCATCATCGATACCTACTGTAAATCCGTGGAATCCGTTGTTTTCAGCGTGTTTGTAAACAGCAAGAACCATAGATGGTGTAAATTCTTTTGAAGATAAACCATAACGTCCGCCGATTACTCTGATGTCTTTGTTTTCTAATGCTGCAACAACATCCAAGTATAATGGTTCACCGATTGAACCAGGTTCTTTAGTTCTATCCAAAACAGTGATACGTTTAACAGATTTTG
>CALAWF010000169.1 GCA_937894665.1 uncultured bacterium
TTCCAAAAGAGTTATGCAATCCCTATCGAAAGATTTAAGGAAAACTCAAGAGCAAGCAAACTTAGAATGTCAATTTCACCATTCGTATTAAGACGTTTGAAAACAGATAAGCACGTAATTTCAGACTTACCGGAAAAAATGGTACTCAACGAATACTGCTACTTGTCTAAAGTTCAAGCTGTTCTATACGAAAAAACTCTTAACGAAATGATGACAAAAATTAGCGGATTTACCGGAATCAATAGACGTGGTAATATCTTCAAACTTATCACTGCATTGAAACAAATCTGTAACCACCCTTACCAATTCTTGAAATCCGGCGAAATGAATAAAGAAATGTCCGGTAAAATGGAAAAATGTATTGACTTGGTTCAAAGCATTATTGATAGAGGAGAAAAAACTCTTATCTTTACCCAATATAAAGAAATGGGCGACATTTTGTGCAAGATTATATCTCAAGAATGCAACACAGAACCGTTGTTCTTCCACGGAAGCCTAACTGTTCCACAAAGGGAAGAGTTAATCGACAAATTCCAAACAGAAGAAGATTCAAAGGTTATGATACTTTCATTGAAGGCTGGTGGAACAGGTTTGAACTTGACAAGTGCAACCAACGTAATTCACTACGACTTGTGGTGGAACCCTGCAGTTGAAGACCAAGCAACAGATAGAACATACCGTATCGGTCAAGATAAGAATGTAATGGTTCACAGAATGATTACACTCGGAACTTTTGAAGAAAAGATTGATGAAATGTTGAAATCTAAGAAAGAACTTGCAGACCTAGCTGTTTACGAAGGCGAAAAGATTATTACAGAACTTTCAGACGAAGAAATCTACGAAATCTTTACTTTATCTGCTTAATGTGAAGGCAATAAGGAACAAGGAAATAAGGGAATAAGTTCGTTAATTGTTTCCCTCGCCCCTTGTGGGAGAGGGAGTAAGGGAGAGGGGTTAAGTTAAATTTGTTCGGTCAGAGATTCTTCGGGTAAATTTACAAAATAATATTAGATATTCTATGGTTTACCCCTCAGAATGACGTAAATTGAATAAGGATGTAGATTGGGTTTTCTAACCAAACCTACATAATGAAATAAAGACCTTAGTGCCTCCTGTAAAGAACTTATTCCCTATTCCCTTTATACAACTTATAGACACCATACTGACATTATGTTATATAATCATGTCAAAAAGGAGTGATTATGGACAAATATATCAAAACTTATTCGGAAGAACTTAACAAACTGCATATCCAAGCCCGAAATTTAGCAAGAGAATATTCTTTACTTGACTATGGAGATGAAAAGAAAAAACGAGCAATCTTAGAAAAAATGTTAGGCTCAATTGGTAAAAATGTTGCCATTGACCAAAAATTCTTTTGCGATTTTGGAAAGAACATTTTTATAGGGAATGATGTAATTATCGGTTCAAATTGTACATTTATTGATAATGAAAAAATCACTATTGGTTCTTGTGTAATGCTTGCCCCTAATATCCAAATTTATACAGCATATCATCCAATCTTGCCGGAAGAGCGATATATAACAAATAGAGCTGAGAATGCCCCAATATACTTCAACACTTGTGCAGATCCTGTTGAAATAAAGAATGGTGCATGGATTGGTGGCGGAGTAATTATTCTCCCTGGAGTAACTATTGGAGAAAATAGTATTGTTGGAGCAGGAAGTGTCGTAACTCGCTCAATTCCGGACAATTGCGTTGCTGTGGGTAATCCTTGTAAACCAATCAAATTTTTTGATGATATAAGAAAAAATAATGTCGGTTAAGCATACTTGCCTAACAAAATTTAAAAATAAATTTCTACTTAAGTTCTAATTTAATGGAATAACCAAGAATTTTACAAATTTCTTGAAATTCTTCTAGTTTTAGAGAATTTCTGCGAAGTTTACAGGAAAATGTACTTTGGAATGACAGTACGGTTAAAAGACCTTGTGTTTAGTTAGAGACACTTCGCTTCGCTCAGTATGACGAATGCGTTTAAGATTTATAAGGGGTTCGGGGGCGTTACCCCTGATTACTCGAACCATTTGGTCATTCGTGTTTTTCTTTTTCGGTTCTACTTTTTCTTTTTTCATCGAAATAAAAAAGAAAAAGTGAACATTATTAAATGTTGGGGTTGAAACCCCAACCTACATTATTATTCTTAATTTTAGAGAATAAAAAATAAACAAGCTGGACTATTTCGGATTAAAACCCTCAGAATGGCATAATAAAAACATAGCGAACTTATTGCCTTCTTCCCATTCCTACTCAACGCAAAAAAAAAGCTTCTGTAATAGAAGCTTCCTTGGAATTTTTTTACAATTCCTCGTGTAAAAGGTAGGTAGAAAGTAGAAGGTAGTAGTATATATAAGCTTTGTTATATATCGTTTGTATATATTATTAAAGTATTTTTGATATAAGGAATTGCGTGAACAGCTTCTATTTGTTACATAACTTTACAAATATAGAATAGAAATCCATATAATCTGCTATAATACTTATACTGTTTTAAAGGAGATAAAATGAAAATCGCAATATACCCTGGAAGTTTCGACCCAATCACCAAAGGACACCTAGATATTTTGAAAAACGCTTCCGGAATTTTTGACAAGGTAATCATCGCAGTCGCACACAATGGCGAAAAGAAAGGCTTTCTTTCTACAGAAGAACGTGTAGAACTAATTAAAAAAAGTATCAAGGGACTTGAAAATGTTGAAGTTGATGCTTTCGAAGGTTTGACTATTGAATATGCAAAAAAACGAGGGGCAGAAATTCTAATCAGAGGTTTGCGTGCCGTTTCCGATTTTGAATATGAAATGCAACTTTCTCAAACAAACAGTGCACTGTGCGATGAAATTAAAACAGTCTTTTTGACAACAAAACCAAAATACAACTTTATTTCTTCAAGCACAATAAGAGAAATTTTACAAAACAACGGCGACATCTCTAAATTCGTTCCACAAGCGGTAAATGAATACTTAACCCAGAGGAGATAATACATGAATTTCCAATCAAGAGAAGACATAAAAAGACTCGAAAATAAAATAAGAAACGGATATTCACTGCCAATATTCAAAGGTCTTGTTGCCGTGAATAAACGAGGTGTGGAACAAATTATCGATGCTATTTATGCAAACTTGCCGGATGACGTAAAAAGAGCTAGAGAATTTCTAAAAAATTCAAACCAAATGCCTACAGTTCAACCGGAGAAAAATCACTTATTTGACACTTTGCAAAAACTTGAAGTTATCCTGAATGAAACCATTTCTGTTGCAAATTTTGCAATTTTAAAAATTAAAGAAATCGAAACATTATTACAACAAATTGAGAAAAATATCCCAGAAGAAATTATTCAAGCAGAAATTTCTGACAAGTAGAAATACATGTTAACATATGTAATTCCCGAAAGAAATATTATTTGACAATTAAAAATTGCTTATGTAATATATTAATATATAAAATGTGAAAGGGATAAGGGATATAACATGCCACAAAATGGAGTGTATGATTTATTAAAAATGTTAGAAATAGCCTTGGATGAAGGTTATTCTGTATTAAAATACACAGTAATTAATAAAAGGGAAATTGAAACATTAATCGATAGAATATATCAAGCATTGCCGACTGAAGTTCAAGAAGCAAAGCTATTATTGAAACGTAAAGAAGAATTACAAAACGAAGCTCAACAAAGAGCTAATAAAATTATCCAAGATGCTCAAGCTGAAGCTGATAGAAAACTTTCTGAATCAGATCAAATCAAAGCAATTGAATTACAAGGAAACAAAATTAAAAATGAAGTTTATCAAGAATGCGAAAAGATTAAACATATCGCACTTCAAGATGCTGAAAATATAAGACTTCAAGCAACTGACGAAGCCATGAAAATTAGAGAAGGTGCTGAGCTATACGCTGAACAAGTTTTAACAAGCATCGAAGGAAACTTAACTCAACTTCAACAAGTTGTTAAAAATGGTCAAATCTACATGGAACAATTGAGAACAGATTCAATTGGCAAATATCCGACTCAACAAACTCCTGTTAGAAAATAACCTTTAATATAAAATTTTCACATACTAAAAAACATCTATTGAATAAAAATAGATGTTTTTTAGTGTCAAAAACGTAGTATTTGTTAACAATTTATTTGCATTTTATTTTGTTTGAGATAACATAAGAGTATAAGCCGAAATAGATAGAATGTGTAATGCACATTCTATTTTAAATAGGAGACAACTTAATAAAACAATAAAGGAAATAAAACAATGGGTATCAAAGGAAAAAACGACAGAATGGTAGTTCTAGCTTGTGAAGAATGCAAGGAAAGAAACTACACAACAACTAAAAACAAAAAGAACATCAAGGAAAGAATGGAATTAAACAAATACTGCCCAAGATGTCAAAAACACACTAACCACAAAGAAACTAAGTAGATTTTTATAAAGTGGTTAAAAGATATTTAACCACTTTAATATGCGTCCTTAGTTCAGTTGGTAGAACGTCGGTCTCCAAAACCGGATGTCGAGGGTTCGAGTCCTTCAGGGCGCGATTTTAAACTTTAAAATAAAGGAATAATCATAATGAACGAAACAGTAGAAGCAATTAAAGCGTACTTCAAAGGCGTAAAAACAGAATGGGGCAAAATTAGCTGGCCTGAAAAAAATCAGGTTATCTTTGAAACTCTATCCGTTATCGTTATCGTAGTTGTTTTTACTGTTGCAATTTATCTAATGGATCTTTTATTTAAAGGCTCACTAGGTCTTATAGTAAAATTTTTCCAAAATTTATAAAGGTGGCTTATGACTAAAGAAGAAAAAACAATGGAAGAACAACTGAATGAAGATGTATTAGCTGAACAAGCTGAAGCTCAAGCTGAAGAAGAAGCTAAAGAAGCTAAGAAAAGTCAAAAAAGATGGTACATCGTTCACACTTATTCAGGTTACGAAAACAAAGTTAAAGTTAACTTAGAAAAACGTATTGAATATATGAATATGGGTGATAAGATTTTTAGAATCGAAGTACCTCAAAAAACAGTTGTCCAAATGAAGGGCGGAAAGAAACAGGAAAAAGAAGAAAAAGTATTCCCTGGTTACGTTCTTGTAGAAATGATTATGGACGAAGATAGCTGGTATGTTGTAAGACACACTTCAGGCGTTACAAAATTTGTAGGTTCTGTTAAAAAACCTATTCCGGTTAAAGAAAGCGAAATTAAAAGAATTTTGCACAGAACATCATCTCAAGTTGAAAAAGTTGAACTTGATGTTAAACCGGGTGATAAAGTTAGAATTATTTCAGGTCCATTCGCAGACTTTGATGCTGATATTATCGAAGTTTACCCTGATAAATCTAAACTTAGAGCAAATGTTTCAATCTTCGGTCGTGAAACACCGGTTGAATTGGAATACAAGCAAATCAATAAATTATAATCTAATTTAAAGACTAGCAAAACTAATTATTACAAAAGATAGTACAAATAATGTGGAAGGATCCTTTACAAGCCGGTAAAGAACCGTTATTACCACAAAAGGAGAAAATCATGGCAAAAAAAGTAGTAGGAAAAATCAAGCTTCAAATCGAAGCAGGTAAAGCAAATCCATCACCACCAGTTGGTCCTGCATTAGGTCAACACGGTGTTAATATCATGGACTTCTGTAAACAATTCAATGCTAAAACTCAAGATAAAGCTGGATACATCATCCCAGTTATTATTGATGTTTACGAAGATAGAAGTTTCACATTCGTTATTAAATCACCACCAGCTCCTGTATTGATTAAAAAAGCATTAAATATTCCAAAAGGATCATCAGTTCCTAACAAGGATAAAGTTGCTGAAATCACTAGAGCTCAATTAGAAGAAATCGCTAAAATTAAAATGGACGATTTAAACGCTACAACAATGGATGCAGCAGTTAAAATGATTGCTGGTTCTTGTAGAGCAATGGGTGTTACAGTAAAAGAAGACTAGATGGAAGGACGTAAAGTCCGTTATTACCACGAAAGGAAAATTATAAAATGGCAAAATTAACTAAAAAACAAAAGAAAATGCAAGAAATGCTGGAAGGGTTTAATCAACCATCTACAGCAGTTGATGCAATAAAAAAATTAAAAGAAATTTCAAACGAAGTTTCTAAATTCAACGAAACAGTTGAATGCCACATGCGTTTAGGTATCGATGTTCGTCAAGCAGACCAACAAATCAGATCAACAGTAGTTTTACCTGCTGGTCTTGGTAAAGAAGTTAAAGTTTGTGTTATCGCTAAAGGTGCTAAAGCAACTGAAGCAACTGAAGCAGGAGCAGACTTTGCAGGTGCAGAAGAAATTATCGATAAAATCGCAGGCGGTTGGTTTGAATTCGATACATTGATTGCTACACCTGATTGTATGGGTATGCTTGGTAAATTAGGTAGAGTATTAGGACCTAAAGGTTTAATGCCAAACCTTAAAACAGGAACAGTTACAATGGACGTAGCTAAAGCTGTTAAAGATGCTAAAGCAGGTAAAGTTGAATATAGAGCAGACAAACAAGGTATGATTCACTGCCCTATCGGAAAAATCCAATTCAACGAAGAAGACCTAATCAAAAACTATGCAACATTAGCAGATGCAATTATCAAAGCTAAACCAGCATCAGCAAAGGGTACATTTGTTAAATCAGTTTACCTATCAACAACTATGGGACCTGGAATAAAATTAGATCCTAAAGTTTTTGCAGCTGAAGTTAAAGAATTAGTTTAGTTGAATAATTTCTAAATTATAACTAAAGCCCTCAAAGTTAATACTTTGAGGGCTTTGTTTTTTATCTATATAATAGATATTATCATTCTTCAGTTGATTTATAAAAACCCATTAACTGACTAGAAGAAACTTGAATGTCATCCGCCTGCATAGCAAGCCTTTCACCATTTTTATAAGTAATAATAGAAGTTGACGAAATAGAATGTTTTCCATTACCTAATGCAGCTTGATCATAAATTCTTTCCTCATCACCAGAAAAAACACAATTAGCTTTAGCTTTTACATCTTTATCAACTTTGCCATCACCATCTTTGTCAAGATAACTAACATCTAAACCAAGTTTTTTCATTGCTTTAAATTCTTTTTGTGAAATACGTCCATCTCCATTAGCATCTGGTCTAAAACCGTTAATTGCACCCATAATAATCTCCTTTCATATGTTAAGCACATTCGATATATTTTTTATATCTTACTTATATATAAAAGAGGATTGGATTTGATAATTGCCCCGCCCCGCCACACCATATCATATCATATCATATCATATCATATCATATAGGACATTATAACTGGGTTTGAGCCTATTTGAAATTTATATTTACATTTCGTTACAATTGACAAAATAGGAAGCAACTTGACGCAAATGTCATCCTGAACTGCGGATTTTGGCAAGAGCGAAGCTCGTCTAGGGGAGAGTTACGTTGAGCCAGCCGCCACACCAATAATCCAAGACCGTTTCAGGATGACGAAAAAACATAAAGTGCCATAATGCCTTAGTGTTTTTTTTAATAAAAATTAATAATTTTTTATAATCAAGCAATTTTCTTCCCTTTAAATACTTTATATATAAATAATATATATTTAAAGTGATGTGCAACATTGAAAGGAGACATTAAATGAGTTCTTACATTAATGGAAGTTTAGTCGGCATGAACAATGCAGTTCATGACAAAGAATACCAAGAACAACTAACTGAAAAAACAACAGCTATTTTAGGAGATAAAACAAGTATCACGAGTGCAGAATTAAAAAAAACACCCCTATTTAGCAAAGCGTATCAAAAATTAGATGCCAAAGGTAAAGAGCGATTTAATGAAATTTTAAATTTAGATGGAGATGCAAAAAATGTAAGTGAAAAAGAATTAAAAACATTACTTACTATTTTAGATGCAGATTTAGGACGTGATGATTATGAAAACCGAGAGGTTTTCTTAATGGATGGGAATGTAACAACTACTAAAACCGGAGGTATTTACCAAGCTACTGACAAAGAAATTCAAAATGTATATAAAAATACCAAAACTCGAGCTGAGCAAAAAGCCGAAGAAATGAAAAAAATGAAAGAACAAGCTCAACAGCTTGATAATATAAACTCAAAAATAGCAGAATATAAACCTGATAATGGTTCAGATATTACAAAAGCGTTAAACACAATAAGAGAAGAATTTAAAGGAAGGGAATTGGATGAAATCGCAGTTTCTAAATTTTTCAAAGGACAAATTGAGCGAGTAGATACATACAGAGATGGTGGGTCAAAAGAATACACCCTCAAAGATGGAACAGTGATATACCACGATAATGCTTTTGGAGGAAGAGAAAGAGGATTTGTAACAATCACACATCCAGACGGGACAAAAGAAAAATATAACGATAAAGGCGAACTTATAAGCAAACCTACAATTAAATTAAATACTATCGGGAAGCAAAATACAAATGCAGAAAAATTAAACCAATTCAAAGAACAATTTGAAGCATTCTCCAAGGTTAATAACCAAATTTCTCAACTGGATTTGAATACCAAAACAGGCTTAGCTCAAGCTGTAAATCTTATTAACAAAGAAGGAAATGGGCAGCTCAAAGATATGTTAATGAATGCGAATTTCCAAAACAATATAAAAGTAGCAAATACAGCTAGAGATGGAGGCTCTAAAGAATTTGTCTTGAATGACGGTACAACTATTTTCTTTGATAATAAATTCAATGGAAAAGAAAATGGATTTGTTACAATTACCTATCCGGACGGAACAAAAGAAAAATATAATCCACAAGGTAAAAAAGTCGAATAATCAGTTGAAAAAAGAAGAAGTTTAATACTTCTTCTTTTTTTTAATAAAATTTTTTCTAAAAGATAAATATACTTACTCGTAGGTAAAAGCCCCTGATAACTCGAGCCTTAATCATCTAATCCATGATAAGTTTTCGTCAACCTTGTTGTGCCATCTTCATTTGACAACACTTTTGGCAAATAATTACTTATGTAATTATTTACCCTTGTTTCTATTGCTTTATCTTTATCGGTTAGGGAATTAAACGTCTTGCCTGAAGCACTGCCATATGGGGTAATTTTCGCACGTTCATAAATATAGTCGGAAGGTTTTTGTCTATTGATTAAAATTCTATCAATTTGATTATCGCCTTCAACTTCCATCAAAATACAGTTTTTAAATTGTTGATATACAGGCTTTACAGTAACTAAATTTTCTTTATCTGCAACACGATACACTGGAGTATCAATAATTCCGCCGGCTTTTCTAAGTCTTGCCCAATCTTCGGCAATCATATAACCGACTTTTTTAACAATATTTTCAGATTTTATAGTTATACCGTGCTCATTAATTGTGTCCATTAGTGCATTAGTCAATTTATTTCTAACATCAATAGATTTATAACCTTTTCTTGATAAATTTGCTTTAGATATAGAATTTATATTCATAAGACCTCCTACAGTAAATAAATCTCCTAAAAATAATTTTTGCTATCAGATACATAAAAAAAGAAGAACCTTTTACAGATTCTTCTTTTTAACATTATATATTTATTCAGGTTAAATTTTATGCATATTATCAAAAATTTCTTTTTTTTGAACCCATACTTCCATACCCATATTCTTACCACAAGTAATAAGAGCTTCTTTAATTTCTTTGAAAGTATAAGTTGACTTTTCAATATCGCAGAGCATAAACATTACGAAATGACCTTGCATCAATGTTTGTTTAATATCTTCAATATTTACTTCGTTTTTTGCAAGAACCGCAGTAACTTCTGCAACGATTCCCACTTTATCAACACCTGAAACAGTTACGATTATTTGATCTGACATTGACAATTCTCCTACACGTTTTCTTTTTCTTCAACTGGAACTGCAACCGGTTGAGCTTGAGCTTCCGCTTCTGCAATCCATCCTCTGTTTACCAATTTACCAACTTTATATTTTTGACAATAAGCCTTTAAATCTTTTTTGATTTCCGGTGCTAAGATATAAAGAACAATAATATTTGGCACACACATTGCAATCATCATGGCATCTGTAATATCAATAATTGATTTAACATTCATAGCAGAACCAATTACGATAAACAAACAATATATAATATTGAAGGTAAGAACACGTTTTTTACCTTCACCAAGAAGGAATGTCCAAGCCTTTTGACCATAATATGCCCAAGAAATCAATGTTGAAACTGCAAATAAAACAGCGATTATTGACAAGATAATAGGGAAGAATGATATAACTGATTGGAATGCATTAGATGCAAGTTCAATACCGGAAATCTTACCAACTGCACTAGTTTTAAGAACTCCAGTAATAACAATTGCAAAAGATGTAAACAAACAAAGTACACCAGTTAAAAATGTTTCTAACAAAGCAACAAACCCTTGAGAAACTGGTTCTTTTGTTTGAGATGTTGCGTAAACAATTGCAGCAGCACCAGTTCCGGCTTCATTTGATTGAACAGAACGTCTTAAACCGATAATGATTGTACCGAAAATACCGCCTGCAACTGCCGTCGGATGGAATGCTTCCGTAACAATTTCAACAATTGCAGCAGGAATATGTGTAATATTCGCACCGATTACAATAATACCTGAAATAATATATAACAAGCACATTGTAGGTGTAAGAATTGTTGTAACTTTAGCGATACTCTTAATACCACCAACAACAACAAGCCCGATAAGAACGGCAACAACAACCCCAATTACCCAAGCATAACCATGAAGGAAACTATGTTCTCCACCTGTAATAAATATTAATTGATGGGCAGTTTGGTTAATTTGAATCATATTACCACCTGTAATACCTCCACCAATACAAAGAATAGCAAAGATTACAGAAAGAGGTTGCCCCAACCAACGCATATTTTTTCTGGTTAAACCGTGTGCAATATAGTGCATTGGACCACCAGAAACAGAACCGTCAAGGTTAAATCTTCTGTATTTAACAGCTAAAGTTGCTTCTACAAACTTAATTGACATACCTAAAATTGCACCAACAAAAATCCAAAATGCAGCTCCAGGTCCGCCAATAGAAATAGAAATTGCAACACCGGCAATACTACCAATACCGATAGTTCCGGATAATGCTGTTGCTAGAGCTTGGAATGAAGAAACTTCACCACAACTGCCATCTTCTGATTTTTCAGCAGGCTTTGCAACTGTATCGATAGCGTGTTTGAATCCCCATATTGAAATCCCTTTGTAATAAATCGTGAAAAATATTCCGGCAAATAAAACCCAGAATATGATTAAAGGAACTTTCGAACCACAAATCGATATTGGGAAAAATATTAAATTAGCTACAGCATCAGAAACAGGTGCAATATGTTTGTCCATAAACGCATCAATATTCATTGCGTTCGCACTCTGCATACTAGCTAACAGGAACATTAAAAAAGTCATCAATTTCTTCATTTGTACTCTATCCTTTCGACTATTAAAAGGTCGAAAACCCCTCTCTCAGGGTAAATCCAACCAAGTTCTACTAATAGTATAGCAAAAACATAGAAAACTTAGCATTTCCCTTGCATTTATGTTACCATCCTGTAACACTTTTAGGCAAAATTCAGTGAAATAAAAGTTAACAATCTAGCAATTCCCCAATAAAAAATAACTTATATATCATGTAACAAAGGGGAAATTAAAATGGGAATTTTATTAGTAACAATAGAAGTTTTAGCTGTCGGTATTATGACAAAAGATTTGTTGAATAAATATGAAGTGTAAAGTTTAAGGCAATAAGGGAATAATAACCTATTCCCTTATCGCATTTATTATGCTACAATCAATCTATGGAAAATAAAATTAAAATCGGACTAATCGGCCTAGGAACAGTAGGAAGTGGAGTTTTTAAAACTCTTCAAAACTTCAAAAATGTTGAAGTTGTAAAGATTGCAGTACGCAACAAAAACAAAAAACGTAACATTGAGGGTTTAGATGAAAGTATTATCACAGATAATGCGTATGAAGTTGTTAACGACCCTGAAATTCAGATTGTAGCTGAACTTGTCGGCGGTGTAGAACCAGCGTTTGACTTAATCAAAACAGCTATTATAAATGGAAAACATATTGTTACGGCAAACAAAGAATTACTTGCAAAACACGGTGAAGAATTATTTAACTTTGCAGAATCAAATAATAAAGTAGTGCTTTATGAAGCAGCAATTGCCGGTGGTATTCCACTAATTATGCCAATCAAAACCATTTTGGCTGGCAATAAAATTTCTAAAATTAAAGCTATCCTTAATGGAACAACAAATTATATTTTGACAAAAATGGATGTCCAAGGAGCATCTTATGCAGATGTTTTGGACGAAGCTCAAAAGTTAGGTTATGCCGAAGCTGATCCAACAGGTGATGTTGAAGGGTTTGATGCGGCATATAAGATTACAACCCTTGCAACCATTGCTTTTGGAAAAAGAATTAAATTTGAAAATGTTTATCGTGAAGGGATAACAAAAATTAGCCCTGACGATATGCAAGCAGCAAACGAAATGGGTTATAAAATTAAACTTATCGCATCTGCAGAATTGAGCGAAGATGGAAAAGCCGATGTTAGAGTGCATCCAATGCTTGTGCCAATTTCAAAATCACTTGCACACATTGATTACGTAACAAACGCTGTAAACTTGACAGGTCATCCGGTTGGAGATGTAACATTGTCAGGTCCAGGAGCCGGAGAATTCCCAACTGCAAGTTCAGTTGTCGGCGATATTTTGGCAATAGCATCAGAAATCGGAAAGACAGATTATTTGTTACCAATGATGAGATGCAACCACCACGAAAACGCTGAAATGATTCCTGTTGAAGAAACAGAAAACAAATATTACTTATCAATTACAGCACAAAATAGTCTTGGTGTAATCGGGCGTATCGGTAAGGCGTGCGAAGATCACAATATAAGTTTGGCAAGTATTGTGCAGAAGGAAGTTGCAGGGGACAATGCAGCAAAAATTACTGTTATTACAGAGATTTGCAAAGAAAAAGATATGCAAAATGTAGTAAATATTTTTAACAATGACCCTGCAATCACAAGCGTAAATAGTTTAATTAGAGTTCAAGTGTAAACCTCTAGGACATTACGAAAAACATCATATTAAGCGAAGCAAAGAATCTCTTGCGTTCAGTCAGAGATTCTTCGGGTAAAATTGTAGTGTTATTTTTATTAAATTAACAGTTTATCCCTCAGAATTGTATATGTCAAGTAATTCGT
>CALAWF010000170.1 GCA_937894665.1 uncultured bacterium
GTGGCTATGCCCCCGAACCCCTTATCAAATTTCCGTCATTCTGAGGGATACCCCGAAGAAAATTGAATAAAATATTACAAATTTACCCGAAGAATCTCTGACCCTACGCATTAGCTAGAGATCCTTCACTTTGCTCAGGGATGACAGTTGCCTTTCCATTAATAAATGAAAAATCATAAAAAAAAACGAGCAGTTGAACTGCCCGCTTATTTCATTTCTGAAACAAAAAAGGATTCACATTAACCTAAACTTTTAGTACATAACCCAATTTATTATTTAACTTTATATACAAATGATAGAACAAAAGTAATTTTATTTCTTCCTTTTTGTTTTTTCCATGCTAAAGTTTTTACAATTATTTAACATTACAAAAAAATAACGGTTGCACTTAATTGTACAGCCGTTATCAAAAACTTTGGTTTAATTTTTTTAGCCTTCATCATGTTCATCTGTGTTGTAATAATCTTTATCAGCAGGAACATTGTAGTTATTTTTGATTAAGGCATTAAAGCATTCTGACGGAGTATCACAGGTCCCAGGACCGACACTTCGATTACCACTGATTTTCCCGTCTTTTGATATAAAGAATGCAAAGTAGTCCCTTCCAACAATGTTTGGTTCATCTGCTCCGTTGACATCTATAAAAACCTCGGCCAAGTGTTTATTCCCGTATGCATCAGCAGTGTCTTCTAAAGAGT
This sequence comes from uncultured bacterium, assembly GCA_937894665.1. Classification (GTDB taxonomy): domain Bacteria; phylum Cyanobacteriota; class Vampirovibrionia; order Gastranaerophilales; family Gastranaerophilaceae; genus Zag111. Next base: position 699 of record CALAWF010000170.1, read on the forward strand.
ATGAAATAGTTGCACCATTTTTAAGTCGAATGGCATTTTCTGGTGGCTTTCCTTCATATTTCGTTTGGGCTCCAATAACACGATATGAACTTCCCCAACATTTTACTGTTGCTGAACATTTTTCACTTTTGGTTGTCTGGAACAATGAATAAAAACCTGCTTCATCTTTGAACTTTGTTTCGGTTAAATCTTTGGTATTATTGATTATCTTTTGGTTTGCAATTGCCTGTTGTACAGATTCAACATTGTTTTGCAATTGGGTTGCAAGCATTTTATTATGAACAGAAGTCATCAAGCTCGGAATGCTCAATGCTGCAATTGTTCCGATAATGCCAAGTGCTATAAGTAATTCTGTAAGTGTGAATGCTTGTTTTTGCATGGTTATTTCCCTTTTTGATTGTTTTTGTTCCCTTCTCCTAGGAAGGGGAATGAGTTTCTCTTACCCTTTGATTGAGTTTCTTCGCTTCGCTCAGAATAACATTATTTTAGTAATTTATTTTCCAACCGTCATCGACAACGGCTCCAAAGCATGCGAAAGCATTTCCTTTGCATTCTGCTTTTTTCATATTAAGTGTATAATAAGATTTATTGTAATATTTATCTACAATTTTTCCCTTATCTGTTACAAAGAATGAAAAAAAGTCCCTGCCAATAACATTTGGTCCTTCATTCCCGTTAACATCAATATCAAATGCACCAATAACTCTATCCTTTACCCCTTCATATGTTACATCGCCTGCTGTTGTTAAATAGTATGCTATTAATGCTCCGCTTTTTAGTTTAATGGTTAAAGAGTCATTCATTCGCACTTCTCCACCAGATAACCATTTGTAAGGTGTTGCATCTTCTGTAATGTTCCAACATCCAACACGGGCTTGTCCTGCCGGACAAATTTTAGCAACAGAGAAATTTGCTTCTGTTAACAGTGAATTTGGACTTCTGAAATCGGTTTCTAAAAGGCTATTTGTCTTGTTTCTTGTCAGTTGTTCATCTATAATCTGTTGAATTCCAACAACATTATTTTTGAGTTGAGATGCTAAAATTCGGTTGTTAATATTTGACATCAAACTCGGGATAGATACGGCAGCAATTGCTCCGATAATGCCGAGTGCTATAAGTAATTCTGTGAGTGTGAATGCTTTTTTCTTTTGCATTGATATTTCCTTTTTTATTATTTTTGATAGATTTTTCTGTGTTTTTAGAAAGTAGTGATTATAATAACTTTTTCCAATAATTTGGGTCAAAACCTGATTGTTCTGCTTGTGAATAACATCCGATAGGTGAAAAATCACTATTTGTATTACAAGATTTCCCTGCCGGAGTGGTTATTGATACTCCGGCAATATCTCCCGGATGTGTTGGTATTGTTCCGTTAAGCGTTGTTACTGGATAGATATATACTGCAAAAAAATCAACCCCAGAGATATTTGGTTCTTTTACTCCATTCAAGTCTATATATATTGTTGCGACATTTCGATGTGTTGTTCCATAGGCATTGCCCATTACTGGTGCAAATGTTGACATGCAAAGAGCTACACCATTTTTCATTTTTGCAGAAGCTTTACAAGTTTTTGGTATTGCTGTCAGAGCTGCTCCACTTAGAATTTTATAGTTATTCAAGTTTGGAAAATATTTTGCATCAGAGCTTGCATTAACTACATCAAGAGTTCTGAAAAATTTTTCAGGATCTTTTACTATATCTGTTGCATCTAAATCTGTAGCACCCTCTCTTGTCATCTGAGTTTGGACTGCACTTTGAAGGTTGGCAACCATATTTTGCAACATTGTCATATTTGCTTTGCTGTTATAGTCTTTAATCAGTCCGGGAACAACAAGTGCCGCAAGTGTTCCGACAACTGCCAGTGTTATAAGTACTTCACTTAATGTAAAAGCCTTATTTTTAATCTTAATCATAACCAATCCTCATTTGTTTTGATGTTTATTGGAGCGGTTCTAGTTTTTGTTGAACCCTCTCCCTTGGAGAGGAGCGATGTTTTGTTATGTTCCTTCTCCTTGGGGAGAAGGTTAGGATGAGGGGTTTACCCTCACGCATTGTTATTTGGTTGTTTCCCTCTCCATTGGGAGGGATTAAAGGAGAGGGTTTGATTTTTCCCTCTTGACCTTAGTAAGAGATTCTTCGCTTCGCTCAGAATGACGTCTTTTGTTTTGTTGTTGGCTGGGTGTTTGTA
>CALAWF010000171.1 GCA_937894665.1 uncultured bacterium
CCTAAACCGAAAAAATGAAAATAAAATATTTCAAATTTACCCGAAGAATCTCTATCTGAACGCCTAAGTTAGAGATCCTGAACCAGCTAACGGCTACGCCGACGCATATGGACTCACACGTTTCGCCACAGCTCAACGGTTCGCTTTGTAAAGTTCAGGTTGACATAAAAACATAAAGTCCTCAGTTCCTTAATGTCTTAGAGTCTTGAAACAAACTTATTCCCCTATTTCCTTGTTTCTTGTTTTTTATTTAATATATAATATATTTGTGTAGTTTTAAAGAAAGCTGAAGAGAATGACAAAAACATATAATGATGCAGTAAAGCTATTAACTTCTGTTGGAAAGTTCCATATTTCACTTGGTTTGGATAGAATTTCTAAAATATTAGATTTGTTAGGCAATCCTCAAGATGAGTCGAATTGTGTTCACGTTGCAGGGACAAATGGTAAAGGTTCTGTCTGTGCAATTTTGGCATCAATTCTTAAATCCGCAGGTCAAAAGGTCGGACTTTACACTTCTCCGCATATCTTTAAATATACAGAACGAATTCAAATTTGCGGAAACAAAATTTCAGATGATGATTTTGCAAAATATGTTTTTGAAATTTCTGATTTAGCCGATAAAAATAATATTGATTTGACTGAATTTGAGATTCTTACGGCTGTAATGTTTAAGTATTTTGCGGATAACGATGTCGATGTTGTTGTTCTTGAAACAGGACTTGGTGGAAGATATGACGCCACAAATGTTATCAAAAGAAATTTGTGTTCAATAATTACTCACGTTGATTATGACCATATGGAACGTTTGGGAAATACATTGGACGAAATTGCCACAGAAAAAGCAGGGATAATTAAACCCAATTGCCCATGTATAGTTTTTGAAGGACGTGAGGTTTATCGAGATATTACGGATAAGTTAAATTCGTTACTTTTAATGGTTGCACCGTTTGCTCCAACGGATGAACTTGCTCTTAAAGGTTTATACCAACAAGAAAATTTGTCTTTGGCGTTAGCGTGTATTGAAACGGTTTTCCCTGAAATTTCAAAAGATGAAATAGATGAAGGCTTGCGAAATGTTAAACATATTTGCAGATTTCAATATATTCCGGAATTTAATTTAATTATTGATGGAGCCCACAATCCAAACGGTATTGCATCATTGAAACAAAGTTTGGATGCTTATTATCCGAATAAATTCAGACGTTTTATTTTTGGATGTTTGAAAAATAAAGACTATGAACATATGGTTCAAACTCTTTTTGAACGAGGAGATGAGGTTTATTTCTACCATTTTAAACATGCAAATTCTTGTTCTGTTGAAGACTTGCAAAAGGTTTGTCCAGTTGAGTCAAAAGAACTTACTCCGGATACAAAAATTGATTTTCATGATGGAAAATTGAATATAATTTGCGGTTCATTTTATATGATTTCTGAACTTGTGGAGAGATTTGGAATAGATGTTGATTAAGGTAATAAGGAACAGGGCAATAAGGAAATAAGTTCATTACAATTTTTGTAGGTCGGCTTTACTAAGCCGACATTGATAAATCCGTCATTGCGAGCGTATGCGAAGCAATCCAGCTGATTTTTATTCTTAATCTCATTTTATTTGCCATAAAAATTGAAATAAAAAAGAAAAAGTGAACAGGGTAATTGTCAGAATTGCAAAATTTGTGAATAAAATATCTCAACCTAAAAAACATTTGACCGTTGCAATCAATTTTTGTAAAATTAAATTGCTATGTACGAAATAAAAAAACAAATATACTTAGACTTTACCAAAAATCAGAAATCTGCATTGTGCAATTTTCTTCGTGCTTTGGTAAAAAAATCTCCCGATTGGTCAATCGAAGAAATTTGGGAAAGTTTTGTTGCCGATGAAAAATATTATTTGGAATTAAACTGCTCACGATTTGAATTTTTGGCGGAAATAATTGATGAAGATTGGTTTAAATCTGACACTATTAAGTACTTAAAAGAGTGCAAAAAATACTATGATTACAAAGAAAAACAACGTCCGATAATTGAAGCAAACAAAGAATTTGAAAAGAAAAAACGTAAATTTTTGCAAGAAGTTAAAATGTCAAAAGAACCACCAACAAAAAAACAACTTTATTATTATGATAGGTTGTGTAAAAAGTACGGAATTGAAAAACAAGAACTAGAGTCAAAACTTGAGGCCCGAAATGTAATTGATAAAATTATTACAGAACATAGTTCAAACTATAAGATAAATATTGAAGAAATGGAAAACGAAGAATGCTAATCCCTGATATTGTAAAAATCCTGACTGATTCCGGAATTGAACCTAACGAAGCAAATGTAGAGGTAAAATTGTTAATTGAGCATTTTGCTGGGTATAGTCTTGTTGATATTTTGATGGGCAAAAAGTTGGATGAAAATAAGCTAAAAATTGTGGAAGAAAAAGCAAAACTTCGTGCTGAAACTCACCAACCAATTCAGCATATTATAGGTTTAGCAGATTTTATGGGGGAAAAGTTTGTTGTTAACCCTGATGTTTTGATTCCTCGTGATGAAACCGAAATTCTTGTGCGAAAAGCTGTTGAAATTATTAGGACAAACGATTACAAAATAGCTCTTGATATGTGTACGGGTTCGGGGTGTATTGCTTGTATGATTGCTAAATTGACGGATTGTCAGGTTATGGGTGTTGATATTTCAACCGAAGCTATCCATACGGCGTTCAAAAATATGGAACGTTTTGAGCTTTTTAATAAGGCTATGTTTAGAAAATCTGATTTGTTTTCAAAAATTCGTGATGATGAAAAGTTTGACTTAATTGTTTCTAACCCTCCATATATCCCACCGGTTATGAAAAAATCTATTCAAAAAGAAGTTTCTTTTGAACCGGATTTGGCTTTATATACAAAGGATGAAAAAGGGCTAGAATTTTATCAGAAAATAATTGAAAAATCCCCAAAATTTTTAAATCAAGGCGGATATATTTTGTTTGAATTGGGCATTGGACAAAGTAGAGATGTTGCAGAATTTCTAAAAAATAACGGTTTTTCTGATATTCAGGTAATTAAAGATTTAGCCGGAATTGATAGAGTTATTTTTGCTCACATTTAAGATTTTTGAGTGTTACAATTTGTAAAAATATCCTTTTGCTTTTTTCGAAATCCTAAAGATTATAACCGTTTATGCCGACAATGATAAAGTATTATCAATTTAAAAAGGCGAAAAATGGTACAAGTTGATTCTTCAACAACAAAAGGAAAACTTTATATAGATTACTCCCAAAGCACTTCGGGAGTAACACTTGATGGTGTTTCTGAGGATAAACTTTCTAAATATTCTCAAAAAACAATTGATAATGCTTGCCGTTTGAAAGCAAAATATGGTGATAAATATACTGATGAATTTTACTTAAATTATTCTTCCGGTATTTCCTATATTAAAATGGTCAATAGACTAGGAGCTCCGCAAGAAGCTCGTTCTTCTATGTATGCAATCCAAGACCCTAATTGGCAAGGTTATTCCTACGAAGAAATTATTCAAATGGAAAATAACGGGGTTAAGATTCCGCAAGATGTTTTGTTGTGGGCTCATGCTCAACAAGAATCTGATATTGTTTCTTACGAAGTTATTGAATCTGAAGCGTTGAATGATGATAATACTTCTACCGGCGAAATTTCTGATAGTGCTGATATTAACGCATTGTTAAAAAATGCTCAAATTTCTACTGTAAAAGCTACTTCTGCACAAAAAATTGCAGAAGAAAATTCCGAAACGTATAGCGAACTTTCAGCTCAAGCTAAAAAAATTAAAGATAAAAATAAAAATTCTTATAAAGATGAATTAGATAAAATTTCTAAACTTTCAAAAGAGTGGAAACAACTTGATACAAAAAATAAGAATGGAACACTTAATGCTTCTGAAAAAATTAAATACAACGAATTGTCAAAAACAATAAATGCCGAAAATTCAAACAGTAATAAAAAAGAAATTGCTTTCAATGAACGAGAATTGGATGAACTTATTTCTTCTATGAACGGTTTAGAGGCAAAGACCACAGAAAATGTAAAAATTGCAAGTGAAACAATTCAAGCAAGTGAAGCTCTTTCTAATAAAATCAAGACTTATAATACCTCATCTCAACAATATAAAACTCAAGGAATTTTAGGTGCAGGTTCATTGGATAACCCGATTTCAGGAACAAACTCATTCTCTATAGAAAATGTTTCAATGGAAGCTGGAAAAAATTTGGAAGCTCAAACTAATGAAACCCAAGCAGTTCTTACAGATGAAGCTAGTCTTGATGTGAAAGAATTTGCAAAAGAGTATTCAAGAAATGCACAAGACGCTGCTAAAAATACAAGCAGTTCAACTACAAAAGATGATGAAACTGAAACAGTAACAACATCTGATTCAGAATCTAAAACTGCGGAACAAAAAGAAGAAAAAACTAATACATTTGCAGTTGCAGTCCAAGCCGGATTTAAACCTGCAATCACTGCTGCTGCAACAACAACTCTTTCTATTGCCGATTTATTGCTTAATCAAAGTGGCGTAAGCGGAACAAAAACTTCTTTAGAAAAAGCTCAACAAAAAACAGAAAAAGAAGCCGTATCCGTTCAAAAAGAAGAAAAAACTACCGAAAAAGAACATGACAAAAATGACAAAAAAGTTGTAGAAAAAGAAACAGAATTAAAAACTCTTCAAGAACAAAAACAAACTGAGGCAGAAGCAACTGAATCTCAACAGGTTGAAGATACTCCGAAAGCGGAAGAAACTCCAAAAGCGGAAGAGGATTCTCCTCAACCAATCGTTGCTGAAGAAGACAATCCGGAACAAGAAGAGATTATTAATGAAATAGCTCTTGTTACATCTAAAGATGAAAATTTGAAAACTAAAGCAAATGTTCAAAATATGAAATTAAAACAGTCTGTATCTTCAGATGATAAACTTGCAAAATTGTTAAATACCCAAAACAAAGGACTTAGCAAACGAAATAATAATGCTCAAGAAGTTGCAACAAATACTATGATTTGTGGAACATTGACAACTGTACGTGGTGCGGTTGATATTTCAAAGGGTACTCCAATGATGGCAAGTTTAAACCCTGCTGCGGTTGCTGCCGGTACTAAACTGGTTCATGAAGGAACAAAAGAAATTGTTGCAGGTTCTGTCGCAATTGTTGTCGGTGGTGTTGGACTTGGCATAAGTTCTACTGTAAATGATAACATAAGAGATTTTAGCGATGTTATAAAAAGTTCTACCCAAACAAATAAAGCTCAAGCAAAACAAGTAAAAGATACAACTACAAATCTTAAAGCAATGGGTGCAATTGCTGTTTCTGATATCGACAGTGGTAATAATGATTCTTCAAATCAAACTACTAATAATAAACCGGTTGCAGGTGAAAAAATTTCTTCTCCTTCATTGAAAGATGTCCAAAACCCGGAAGACAAAGAAGAAATTATTACACCTGAACAAGATAAACAAGAAGAGCCAAAGTCAGAAATTCAAGCTGTCGGAGCTAATTCCGATCAAGAAAAACCTGCTGTTCAAACTTCGCAATCCAAAGTTGCACAACCTGAACAACCGGAAGAAAGAGAACTGTCAGACAGTGAGCTAATTTCAATTATCAAAGATGTATATACAGATGAAGAAATTGAAGCAAGAATTTCAGATGATAGTGATGATGATTCAAATGTAACTGCTGCCTCTGCATCAATTAACGTAAGTGCAAATATTGTAAAATCAACTAACACAGACGATAAACTGGCAAGAAAATTATCAAGATTTAACAATGACAGCATAATTGAATCTCGTAAGAAGATGAAAAAAGTTCAAGCTGTATCTGCTTCTTCCGGCAAGAAAGCATAGTTTGATATAAAACTCATACGTCATTCTGAGGGGTGAACAGTAGAGGATGTAATCTTACTTTGCAAATTTACCCGAAGAATCTCTGACCGAACGACTAGTTAGATAATGTAGGTTGGGGTGTTTCTACCCCAACATTAAATAAGTTCCCTCCCAAGAGAGGAGGGTTAGGTAGAGGGGTTGATTATTATATTGTTCACTTTTTCTTTTTTATTTCGATGAAAAAAGAAAAAGTAGAACCGAAAA
>CALAWF010000172.1 GCA_937894665.1 uncultured bacterium
TACCCAAGAATAAAAGTGATAGGTCTAGATATTTCAGAAGAAATGTTGAAACTTGCAAAATCTAAAAATCCTATCGGTGTTTTTATGAAAGGTGATTGTACAAGTTTGCCATTTGAAAATGCTGAATTTGATTATGTAACAATGGGTTTTGGCTTGAGAAATATTGAAAATAGAAAACAAGCTCTTTCTGAAATCTATAGAGTTTTGGATAATGGCGGAAAATTTTTACAATTGGATTTTGGGAAGCATAATTTTATCAGTAGAATTTTTGATTTTATTGTTCCTTTGTTTGCAAAAATTACCGGTGCAAATGAAAACCATTATAAATATCTGATAAATTCAAAAAATGAATTTCCCGAACCTGATAACTTGATTAGAGAGTTTGAAGATGCCGGGTTTAAATATGTAACCAGATGTGATTATTTATTTGGTGCAATTTCAATGCAAATTATGGAAAAAAGATACTAAATTATTCTATATTTATGACCTCCGCTTACAAAATCTTTTAATCCGTCAAAAGTTTTTTCAAGAATATAATCAACAGATTCTTGAGTTTCAAAAGACATGTGTGGAGTAATAAGAACATTTGAATATGAGTTTAATTCTTTAACCACATTTGATTCTTCCAGACATTGCAGGGTTGAACGTTCTATTTTTTTGACGTCTTCAAGGCAATTTGAATCAACGCAAGCAACAACATCTAATCCTACTCCTTGAAGTTTTCCATTTTTTACATATTTGAGAAGAGTATCAAGGTTAACAAGTTCTCCTCTTGAAACATTTATAAAGTATGAATTATTTTTCATCTTTTTGAATTCATTTCCGGACATTATATGATAAGTGTCTTTGTTATATGGGAGGTGAAGGGATACAATATCTGAATTTCTTAAAAGTTCATCCATTTCAACATATTTTACATTATATTTTTCTTTTAATTCTTCTTTAGGATTGATGTCGTAGGCTAAAATGTTCATATCAAATGCGTGTGCAATTTTGCATACACTTGCTCCGATTGCACCTGTTCCAATAATTCCAAGTGTCAAATTTGCAAGATTTCTTCCTGTAAAATTATTTTTTAGGCAAGTTGAATTTTTGACCGCTAAAATTGCAGGAAATAATTGTCTGACAAGTGCTAAAATTAATGTAAAGGTAAATTGGGCAACTGAATTGTTTCCGTATTTCTCAACATTAATTATTGCAATATTTTTGTTTATGCAAGATTTAAAATTGATATGTTCGCAACTGGTGGAACGTGTTGAAACTATTCTCAGATTTTTGAATTTTTCAATAACTTTTTCTGTAATTTCAGATGTTGTAAATACGCTGATTATCATAGCATTTTCTAAATCTTCTTTAGAAATATTTTCAACTGTTTTTTCGTTTAAACTTTCTTGAAAAAATTTTATTTCATAGTTTTCAAATTTATTTTCTTTAAAGAAATTTTTTTCTGCTTCTCTCAAGTCAAAAATTAGCATTTTGCAAGCCATAAGTTTTCTCCTTTTTTAGTAATTATTTAAAATAAATAAGAAAATTCTATTGTCTAAAAGTTTAAGAGAAAATAGCTATTTTAGGTAATGAAAAACTTTCAAAAAATCGATATTTTATAAGAAAGAAAAACACAATTTTCTATCCGATAGCCGAGTCTTCCCGCGACTCGAAGCGGGCATGCAAAAATGCGGCAGGATATGGGACGGTTGTCTGGCATGTTTGCATGGACTGTCAGGATAACAACCGATAAAAAGGGGACTGGTAACTATTTTAGAAACCTGTCCCTTCTATTTTGAATTATTAAAAAAAAATAAATTTCCCTTGTGAAATCACATTGATACTCTATAATATATGTATATAATATTATGAAGGGGAAAAGCTATGACAGATAAAAGTTCTAATCCGTTCAAAAACGAAGATATAGTTAAAGACGAAAAAACTACAGAAGCTAAAGAAACAGAAACTCCTGTAGAAGAAGAGTCAAAAGAAGAAGAAACAAAATCAGAAGATAATAAAAAGTTGCAAGAGGCTTATGACAAATTAAATCAACAGTACATCAGACTTGCAGCAGATTTTGATAATTACAGAAAACGTCAAGAACAAGAACGTGAAAATCTTGTAAAATACGGTACAGAAACTGCCCTTAAAAAAATGCTTGAAGTTTTAGACAACTTTGAACGTGGACAAAAGGCACTTGAAGGTGTTGAAGATAGTGAAAAAGTTAAAGAATGTTTTCAACTTGTTCACAAGCAAGTATGGGATACTTTGTCTAAATTAGGTTTGGAAGAAATCAAGGCTGTTGGCGAAGAATTTGATCCTAATTTCCACGAAGCTGTAATGCAAACCCCAACAACTGAACATCCTGAGCATACAGTAATCAATGAACTTCAAAAAGGTTACAAAGTTGGGGATAAAATCTTGCGTCCAACATTAGTTAACGTTGCAACTCAAGGTTAAAATTTTACAGATTTGAGGACTAGAAGGAAGTATTAAAAAAGAACAATGGCAGATTATTATGAGATATTAGGTGTTGCCAAAGAAGCAACTAAAGAAGAAATAAAGTCGGCTTTTCGTAGAAGAGCAAGAGAACTACACCCAGATGTTAACAAAGCTCCGGATGCAGAAGAAAAATTTAAAGAATTAGGCAAGGCTTATGAAACTTTGTCTGATGAAAATAAACGTGCAACTTATGACCGCTATGGCGAAGATGGTTTGAAAAACGCAGGTTTTGATACAAATGGACCTTTCGCTGGTGGATTTGGTGATATAAACGATATTTTTGAATCATTCTTCGGCGGATTCGGAGGTTTTGGATTTGGCGGCGGTGTTGACCCTAATGCTCCTCAACGTGGTGATGATTTAAGATATGATATAAAATTAAAATTTGAAGAAGCTGTTTTCGGTTGCAATAAAGAAATCAAATTTGACCACCTTGAGCTTTGTCCGGATTGTAACGGAACCGGTGCTGAAAAAGGTAGTGCAAAGAAAACATGTCCTCAATGTAATGGTTCTGGACAAGTTAAAACAGTTACAAGAACTCCTCTTGGTAATTTTGCACAAGTTACTGTTTGTCCGCATTGCCATGGTTCTGGGCAAGTAATTGATAAACCTTGCAAAACTTGTAACGGGCATGGTCAATTAAATAAAGAAAAGAAAATTGAAATAAAAATTCCTGCCGGAGTTGACAATATGTCTAAAATCCGTGTATCCGGCGGCGGCGATTGTGGAATAAATGGCGGACCTAACGGAGATTTATTTGTAGTTGTTCGTGTTGAATCATCTGATTATTACAAACGTGATGGCATAAATGTCTTTACGGAGTTAGAAATTTCTCCGGCTCAAGCTGTTGTTGGTGATAATGTTACAATCAAAACTCTTGATGGTGAAAAAACTATTCAGGTTCCTGCCGGTGCTCAACACGGTAATATTGTAAAAATTAAGGGAGCAGGTGTTCCGATTCTTACAAGACCTTCACAAAGAGGTGATCATATTGTAGTATTAAAAGTGAAAGTTCCTACTCGTTTGAATGAAGAAGAAAAAGCTCTTTATCAAAAGTTGTATGAAATTCAAACAGGAAAGAAACCTCAAAAATCTATTATGTCCAAAGTAAAGGGAGTTTTTAAATAACCATGCGTAAATTGTTGTTATCTCTAATTTTATGTTTTGCAATTTCCGGAAACGCTTATGCGACTCAGGTTTCACAAGATATTCAAGATTTTGTAAATCAAACTTTCCCTCAAACAAATTTTCGTTTTGATGGTGTAATTGTTTTGCCGGATAACACAATGTATTTACCGGTTTTTCCTGCCAAAGTTGAAGAAGTTGAAAAAGTTGGGATAAAAAGTACTTATCCTTTAAATCAAACTCTTAAACAAAAACCGGATATGGTAATTTTGAACAATAGATATGTACTTTTGAAAGTTATAAATACAAATGGTAAAAAGACTGTTATCAATTTGATGAATCCGCCGGATGAACTTCAATCTGGTATTTTGCCACAAGATATTTTACTTCCGAAGGGCTTAGTTATTCCTGAAACTTTAAAAGGTATTATTGGTGATGTTGATGTAAATGTTACAAAAGATACCGGATTAAAAATCAATAATACAAGAACAAAGGGTAAAAAAGCTGTTTCTCCGGTTCAAGAGTTAAATAATAAAACATTTTACATTGCAACTGGCATAAATAAAAATATCCAAGTAATTCAATCTAATTCTAAAACGGCTGAATATTCACTTGCTCAAGATGCAATTATTAATGATATTAAATCTTATAACGGTGAATTTTTGTTGGTAACTTATTTTGATTCAAAAACAATGAATGTAATTTCTTTGATGGATGAAAAAGTTATCAAACAAATTCCTTTTGACGTTTGTCCAGAACAAATTCTGATTGATAGTAATAAAAAACTAGCTTATATTTCTTCCGGTTCAAATTCTAGTATTTATGTACTCAGCTTAGAAACTATGACATTGAAAAGACAATTGAAGGTCAACGGTATGTGCGAAAAGTTGACTTTGTCTGAAGATGGTTCAAAGATTTTCTATGTTGATAGAAATACTAATAATATTTGGGCAATGGAATTAGATAATAATTATATGTTGAAAAATATTGGTAGTTTCCCAAATATTTCTAAAATTGCTTATGTAAACGGAAAAATTTATATCATAAGTAGAACGCAAAACAGATTGGCAATTGTTGATTACGAAACATTAGAATTACAAGCAGAACTGGAAGTTTGTGAAAAACCGGTTGATTTGTTTGCTAAAAATGATGAATTATATATTTTAGGTGCGGCGGAAAATTTGGTTGAAGTTCTTGATACTAAAGAAGATGTGATTACCGATAAATTATTTTTAAACACAAACGCATTTGCAACAAACATCACACCTATTGATAATACTGATATGATTATGGTTACAAATGCTCGTTCAGGTTTGTATTCAGTTATAGATACAGCAACAAAAGAAATTGTGAAAACAAGTCCGCTTGATGTTCCGGTTCGTTCAATTGTTGTTGTTGATAAGGTTAAGACGATAAAATGATTATAGAAACATTTGATAATACGACTCAAGAAGTCTTGAAAGAATTAGAAAAAACTCAAAAACAATTTTGGAATATTTCACGACCAACAGCAGAATTTTTGTACAATTTGATTGTTGATTCAAAAGCGAAAAGTGTTGTAGAAGTTGGTACATCTAATGGTTATTCCGGAATTTGGCTGGGTAAAGCTCTTAAAAAAACTGGCGGAAAATTAATTACGATTGAGTTTTATGATAAAAGATTAGATGTTGCAAAGGAAAATTTTGAAAAATGTGGTGTTGCAGATATTATTGAAACTCGAAAAGGTGATGCTGCAACAATTTTGGAATATTTACCTGAAGATTTTAAGATAGATTTTGCTTTTGTTGATGCGAATAAATCACAATATATCAAGTTTTTTGAATTTATAAAACCACACTTAAACATTGGTGGTTATATTGCTTGTGATAATGTAATTTCTCATGCTGCAAAAGTTCAAACATTTTTGGAAGCAATAGATGCTGACCCTGATTATGAAAATGTTGTTTTACCTCTTCCGGCAGGCTTATCTTTAGGTAAAAGAATAAGATAGTTTTGTCTTTTAACCAACCTATAGACTTATCAACTTATTAGCTTATAGACTTTTAACGAGCTTATTTCTATTTTCCTTATTCTCTTTTTATGATATATTTACTAATAATATACGGATTTTTCGTATTGGTTATTTAATTTGAATTAGGAGAAATCAAGATGAGTGAAGATTGTATTTTTTGTAAGATTATTAATGGGGACTTTGGTACAGAGTTTGTTTACGAAACAGAAAATACTGTAGTTTTTAAAGACATAAATCCAAAAGCTCCGGTTCATTTACTTGTGTGTCCTAAAAAACATATCCAATCTTTAATTGAATTAGAAGATAAAAATTTGATGGCTGAACTTATGCAAACTGTTAAAGATTCCGCTAAAAAAGCCGGTTTAAAAGCGTATAAAGTTCAAATAAATACCGGAAAAGAAGCAGGTCAAGAAGTTATGCACTTGCATATCCATGTTATGGGTAAAGCCGAATAAGATATATAAATACAAGCTAAGAAAGGAAAATTAATAATGAAAAATGGTATAGAAAATGGTTATTACCACGAAATTACTCCTGGAGGATACGGAATTGCTATCAAAGCCGGAAAAGTTTTGTTTTCTGAACAATCTCCATTTCAAAAGGTTGAAGTTTTTGAAACTGATTCAAAATTAGGCAGAGTTTTAACTCTTGATGATTTAATGATGACAACTGAAGGTGATGAATATCATTACCACGAAATGATTGCCCATATTCCTATGATGCAGCATCCTTGTCCAAAGTCAGTTCTTGTAATTGGCGGTGGCGATGGCGGAACTATCAGAGAAGTATTGAAACATAAGACTGTTGAAAAATCTGTTCTATGTGAAATTGACGGAATGGTTATTGAGGCTTGTAAAAAATATCTTCCAACTATTGCTTGCGAATTAGATAATCCTAAAGTTGAAATTTTGGTTCAGGATGCAATCGAATATATCAAAGATAAAAAAGATGAATTTGATATTATCTTGATTGACTCAACTGACCCAATGGGACCTGGAGAAGGTCTATTTACAGATGAATTTTACACAAATGTCAAAAATTCTCTTAAAAAAGGCGGTATTATGGTCGCTCAATCTGAATCTCCTTTTGCACAAAAAGAATCTGTTCAAAAAATGTATAAACAGTTGAAAAAAGTATTTCCGGTTGTTTCAACTTATACATCAAATATTCCAACATACCCAGG
>CALAWF010000173.1 GCA_937894665.1 uncultured bacterium
ATCAGTAACAAGTCTAACAATTTTTTCGGGAGGACACATCGGTTTTAACATTTCAACATAGAGATAAAAAAGTTCTTTTATAACTCTACGAGCTTTTTTCTCCTCCAATTTTGCAGGAGAATCAATATAAACATTTTCGAACATCCAATCTCTCAACTTTGTTGTATAAGCCCAAGCCTCTTCACTCATGGCAATATCAGTTTTTCCAATAGAATTATTAACAACTTCATGAATCATTTTGTTCAATCTTTTACTTTGATTTGATGAAAAATACTGAATACAATCTTTTGGCAAATCGTCTTCAGAAATAACACCGGCTCTTATTGAATCCTCAATATCATGATTAATATAAGCTATTTTATCTGCAAGTTGAACAACTTTACCCTCAGGAGTTTTAGGATTATAACCCCAAGTATGAGTAAAAATACCATCGATAGTTTCTTTGCAAAGATTTAGATTTTCTAAAACTTCAACAACCCTAACACTTTGGATATTATGATGAAAACCTCCTTCAACAAGTTCATTCAAGACACTTTCGCCGCAATGTCCAAATGGAGTATGACCTAAATCGTGTCCCAAGGAAATTGCTTCTACCAAATCTTCATTCAAGTCCAAGGCTCTTGCAATGGTTCTGCCAATTTGAGAAACCTCAAGAGTGTGAGTTAATCGAGTTCTAAAATGGTCATCAAACGGAGATAGAAATACTTGAGTTTTGTGTTTCAATCTTCTGAAGGCTTTTGAATGTAAAATTCTATCTCTATCACGTTGGAAATCTGTTCTTAAATCGGACTTTTCTTCTTCAACTTTTCTTGTCGCATTTGCAGATTTTGTTGCAAACTCGCTTAAATTATTATATTCTCGTTGTTCTAATTTTTCTCTTATAGTTAATGTACTCATAATTCTCCCCTTATAGCAGATTTTATCAAAAAGTAAAAATTAAGCTATACTGCATTTAGAGGATATTTTAAGCGGCTATTTCCGTTTTTTCAGCTTCTTTTAAATCCTTTGAAGCAAGTTGCGGAGTTATACCCTTTTTAGCCTGTTGATGTTCTTTCAACTTTTTATCTAAGAAGCTGCCAATTTTTCCTAAAGCGATAGAAGAACCAATACCTAGAGCCATTGCTTTTGTACCGGCAAACAACTTAGCATTACCATACAAAGAAACTCCTAAACCGGCAATTGCAGGGATGCCGTATTTCAAAGAAATTGAAACTCTTTCGTCATTATCTTTAGATTTACCCAAGTAGTAACCTAAAGTTACAAGCCCGCCTAGAATTGTCAAAACATCTGTTGGAGCAGAACCAAGAGATAAATCTCTTACTTTACTTATAAAATCATCTGTTTCAATTTTTATTGAGTTGTCGAGATTTTTAACACCTTCACGATAGAATTTTTCAACAGTTTTATAATCTGATTCTGGTAAAAGTTTTTTATAAAGAGTTAACATTTCTTCAACCTTACCTAGTTTGAAATTCAAAACCATTTCCCTAAGTTCGGTAACATTCTCAACTAATTTAGAACCAACTTCTTTATCTATAGAATTACTTTGAATTGCTTTATTAATTTCGGCTCTGAAATCATCCGCACCGGATAAAATTTCTTTTCTAATTTTACTATCATTTGTTCCGGCTTGGATGTATTTATAAATTGACTGCCTGATGTTTCTAAGCATATTTATTTTGCCAATATCATTATGACTGATAGAATGAGTCATCTGAATTATCATTTTATCCGTATCAGAATGGAAATCTTTTAGAGAATAAGAAATATCTTTTCTATGACCCCTAACCAATTTTTGAATAGCAGTTTTTTCTGCGGAAATTGCATCCTCAGCCATAAAAGATGTAACTAAATCTGAAGACCAAAAGGTTTTTAAATCCTTGAAATGTTCTTCTAATTCTTTTGCAGCCTTTTTGACACGCAAATATCTGCTGCTACGGCTATCTTCACCAAAATGTTTTTCATACATTTTAGCTAAATCATCATCCATCTTGAGCAAATGTTCCAGCCATTGAATTCTTGTTTTCTTAACGCCATTAATTTCAACTACTTCACCGGCTTTACGAGAAAAAGCCTTCATACTCGTACCGGCAGCCATATCCCTAGCTAAGTTAAAAGTTCTGGATGATTCTTTATAAGCATTCACTACTGCTTGTCTTCCGATTTTTTCAAATAATCTTGTTGTTACTTGATGTAAATACCTTGTCGGTTTCGTCAAGTACATTATTTTCTTAAATGCGGAATCTTTTAAACTTGTATAGTTATTGATAGCTTCTGAACCATGTTTTATTTTGTCCAGTTTGCCAATCATATAAACATAAAAACGATTAATTGGAGTATCGCTCATGTTATTCAACTTTGATTGTTGAACTTTGTATTCTAAATGATTTTGTAATTTTCTAAAACCTTTAGAAACCCCTTTCGGACCGCCCTTCAAAACAAAGAAAATTCCTGCAGCCGTAGTTACAACAGCACCGGCAATTGATAGACCGATAAGTTTTGCATTGTTTGTTTTTCTTGCTTCTTCCGGTGTTAAAATTTGAATTTTTGGAAGTGAGGACTTTTTCTCTTCTTCTTTTT
>CALAWF010000174.1 GCA_937894665.1 uncultured bacterium
CGGGACAAAATGAGAATTGAAAATGCAATTTTGCTGAGCAGTCCGGAACAAGAAATCGAAGCAGAAATTGAAAAAATCGAAGCTGAAAATGTCAGAGTGTGTGGCACGTTGACCACAAGGATAAGCAATGTATTCACTCCCGAAAATTTTGTTTTCGTTGCGAAAAATTGCGAAATAAATCTGGACTGTCCACTCGTTGGCTGGAGCAAAATTCAGTGCGACAACGGCAATCATCTGTACAAGATTCAGAGCGATGATGGCGTTTGGCTGTTCGGCGAGGAATGACAGAAATCAAAGACGATTTGCAGGCATGATTTTGTCCGTTGCTTACTGTTACGGCGTGACGGCAACAGTAACGCTAACGGCATAGCAGAGGGGGGAGATTTTCAAGTGGGGGAGTCCCCCATTGAAGCCCTCGGCAGAGCAGCTGCAAGGCAGAGCCTTGCCCCTCGGAGAGCGAAATGTACTTTGGGGTTTCCCAAAGTGCCATTGAGTTACCCCCTCTGGAGGTCTATGTTTGCCTATGGTGTATTGGGCGATGAGGGGGTAATCCGTGCCATCTTGCCGGAGCGTCTAGCTTCGGGGACGGCACTGTGCCACCATTACCCTGTTATAAGACGGTTAAAGTAGGTGGCACGCCGCACTGCCGACAACTGAAAGGAGCGTGATGTAGATGATGCAGTGCAAAGCAAGTTTCCATGTTGACAAGCATTACAGTCGCAGGCACAATATGCGTGACTATGATGCCGCCGAGTGGAACAAAGACGGACACATTGATGCTGCTCGTTCCAGCCAAAATGTTGTCCTCGTCGACAAGAGTTTGCGTAAATTTTTTGATGAAGTTTTTGGCGAAGCAATCGAAGAAGCCAACGAAAAAAATCGCAAGAAACACCCCGAACGCTGTACTACAGTGGCAGCATATTATGCCGAGTATCACGGCAAAGCACAAGAAGCAATCGTACAGATTGGGGACGGTACAACTTATCAAGAAATCGTGTTGAAATACGGTCAGGAAAAGGCAGACGATTTTTACAAAACTGCACTGGGAAATGCTTTTGAGAAATTCAAGGAAGAGAATCCTTCCTTGAAAGTTTTTGGTGCGTACATACACATGGACGAAACCACACCACATCTGCACCTAGACTTCCTGCCGGTTGCGGAATATAAACGTGGACAAAAGCTCAAAGTTTCTCTCGAAGGAGCGTTGAAAGAGGTTGGTTTTGCACGGTCAAAATCCGACAAGTTTGGCGAAAATCCTTACCAGCGTTGGCTCGGAGACCGCCGTCCAGATTTTGAAAATTTTCATCAGAAACAAGTCAATGAATTGCTCGGAAAAAACGTGCTAAAAATTTTGCCGTCCGAAAAATCTACACGCCCTCATCTCGAAACGTGGCAGTGGAAACAGCAGCAGCTTGAAGCACAACTGACAGACCTCACACAACAGAAAAACAGCTTGCAGTCAGACGTAGAACAAGCCCGAAAAACGCAATCAGAAATCCAACAAAACACAGAGAAATTGAAACAAGAAGCGGAGCAGGCAAAAGCAGAAAAACTAATGACAATCCAGATACCGCCACGCCCCAACTTACCTGAAAAACCGGAAAAACCCAAAGAACCGTGGTACGGCTCGAAAGCGGACGAAAAGCAGTACAAAAAAGACTTGAAGGAATACGAGAAGCAGCTGAAACAGTGGGAAAGAGATGCACCGCTAATACAGCAAGCACAAGCCCAGTGGGACAACGATTACAACTTACTTGCCATGTTGCAAGACACCCACAAGAAACAGCAGCAGACGGCTCAGGAACAGGCTCAGAGAGCAGATGCAATCACACAGCAAAGCAAAACGCTCCAACAAGAACGTGCAGCAATCCCTCAGCAAGTGGAAGCTGCTGTGCAGGACAGGCTCAAAAAAGCCGAACAATTCACGGAAATGATGGAAGTTAGCCAGTCGTGGAAAGACCGTTACCAGCAGGCTTTTGGCAAACCTTATATAGACACAAGAGAGGAGCAAAACAGAGATGCAGGTAAAAATGATAAGACAGAGCATGACGCTGGACTATGGGAGCACGGCGACTAACACCAAGGTAGACTGCCATTATGTGTATTTGACCAATATCCCAATCTCAATTAGCGTAAGATTTGTCGTCCCAATTATTAAGCACATAGAACAACTCAACAACGCAGACAGGGTATATAATCTGCAATTGGTGCGTGATGATACAACTGGTTTCTGGACAGTTAAATTTACAACGAAAAAGGAATATCCGGCTGACTACACGATAAACACGCCAGACCCTCAAATTTTAGCAGAATAAACAAAACGAGGGTACAGGTATAATTATACCTATATCCTCGACCGGCAAAATAACTAAAAGGTAAGTGCTGCCTTGACTTTTAGCCGTGTATATGATATTATAGAAAAAGGACGAACACGGCAATGTTCGTCCAAATCCGCAAAGCAGAGTTGGTAGCTCTTGCTCAGCTTAACTTATCGTGTATTATTATAACAGGTCTAAATAGATTTGTCAAGTGTGTTTTCGCCCAATTTGCCAAAAAAGACGAAAACGAGGGATAATAAGTAAAAGCTGATGAACAAGAACCTCTCTGCCAAGCATGGAAAGAGAGGTTATTTTTATGGGCAAAATGTCCGAAGTGGCTCTCTACGGCGATAATCTGCCGTTGGAGAGTGAAACACAGGAGTTCTCCATGAGCGTGGACGAACTCAAAAAACGAAAAATGTGGGTACTCTGGCGACGTGTAGAGCGTGACGGCAAATCAACTAAAATGCCAATCAACGCTTACACAGGGCAGGGGGCAAAGTCCAACGACCCAGCAACATGGTGTACCTACGAGCAAGCAGACCAAGCTGCCAAGAAGCATAATTGTGACGGCGTGGGAGTGATGTTTTCCCAGTTGGGGAACGGCTATGTGCTGGCTGGCGTAGACATTGATGTACACACAGAGGGGCAGGACAGCAACCCTCTTGCCAAGGA
>CALAWF010000175.1 GCA_937894665.1 uncultured bacterium
GATTCGAACTCCTGACCCCCTGCGTGCAAAGCAGGTGCTCTACCAGCTGAGCTAATCCCCCATTGGCTTCCGCCTTTGGTGTTTTGCTTTCGCTCCACAAGTTCTATTATACATGAGGAATTTTTTTTGTAAAGGGGTAAATCAAAAATATTTTTTATCTTTTTAATTTCCAACTTTTTCTAAACTAAAATCCAACTATTCAATAAAAAAGTCTGGATAGAATTTTTTTATCCAGACCTTTTAAATTTATTCAAATACAATAATTATTTACAACCAAGTGGCAATGAAATATCTTTTGCTTGTTTGAATTCAATTACTGCTTGAGCTGCTGCAAGTCTTGCTTGTGGAACTCTGAATGGGGAGCAAGATACGTAGTTCAAGCCAATTCGATGGCAGAATTTTACGGAAGCTGGATCTCCACCGTGTTCTCCACAAATACCTCGTTTCAAGTGAGGGCGAACTTTCAATGCTTTATCCAATGCAATTTTCATTAATTGTCCAACACCTTCTTGATCCAATGTTTGGAATGGGTTAGCAGGTAAAATCTTTTGTTCTACATAGTTTTGCAAGAATTTACCTTCCGCATCATCTCTTGAGTATCCAAAAGTCATTTGAGTCAAGTCGTTTGTACCAAATGAGAAGAATTCTGCGTGTTCTGCAATTTGGTCAGCAGTTAAGGCTGCACGTGGAATTTCTATCATCGTACCAAACATATATTCAACTCTTACGCCTTTTTCATCCATAACTTCATTGGCAACACGTTCCAAAACTTTTTTAACTGTTTTAAGCTCGTTCACATGACCAACAAGAGGAATCATAACTTCAGGTTTTACATTCAATCCTTCTTTTTTCAAATCACAAGCAGCACTAAAGATTGCTCTAACTTGCATTTCGTTAATTTCCGGATAAGTCAAACCTAAACGGCAACCTCTCAAGCCCATCATTGGGTTAGATTCAGACATTGCTTCTACAATATTTAGAAGTTTTTCATCTTCTGCGTAATCTTCGCCCTTCGCTTTTTTAGTAGCAACTTTTGCAATTAATTCTTCTTTATCAGGTAAAAATTCATGTAGAGGTGGGTCAAGAAGTCTGATAGTCATTGATTTTTCCCCTAATGCTTTAAACATTGCATAGAAGTCAGAATATTGCATAGGAAGAAGTTTTGATAATGCTTCTTTTCTTGCTTCCGGAGTTCCTGCAATAATCATTTTTTGAACCCAAGGGAGTCTTTCCGGATCCATAAACATATGCTCTGTTCTGCATAAACCAACACCTTCAGCCCCTAGTTCAAGTGCTTTTGCAACATCCGCCGGGGTATCGGCATTAGCTCTAACACCTAGAAGTTTAATTCCGTCAACCCAAGTGAAAAGTTTATTAAAGTTTTCGTCCATTGTTGGTGGAACAAGATGGATAGCTCCATCCATAACTTCTCCGGTACCGCCGTCTAGAGAAATAATATCATTTTTGTGATAAACGGTGCCATCGCCGGCAGTCAAAGTTTCATTTTTAAGGTCGATTGATAAATCTTCACAACCAGCAACACAAGGTTTACCCATACCTTTTGCAACAACTGCTGCGTGAGAAGTCATTCCGCCTCTCAAAGTCAAAACACCTTGTGATTCAATCATACCGTGAATATCATCTGGGCAAGTTTCAATTCTTACCAAGATAATTTTTTCACCATTTTTACCTCGTTCAGCGGCTTCTTCGGTATCAAAAACAATTTTACCAACTGCAGCCCCAGGAGATGCAGCAAGACCTTGTGCAATTTTATGAGCTTCTTTTTTCGCTTTAGGGTCAAAATCAGGTAATAAAACTTGATACAATTGGTTAGCATCAACTAATTCAACTGCTCTTTCTTTATTAATAATACCTTCTTCGCACATTTCAACTGCAATTCTAACGGATGCTTTTGCTGTTCTTTTACCGTTACGAGTTTGCAAAATCCACAATTTACCTTTTTCAATTGTAAATTCCATATCTTGAACATCTTTGTAGCCTTTTTCAAGTTTTTTAGCAATATCAACGTATTGTTTATAAAGTTCAGGCATTTCGTGTTCAAGTTCTGCAATAGGTTTTGGAGTTCTGATACCTGCTACAACATCTTCACCTTGTGCGTTAGTCAAATATTCTCCATAAAATTTGTTTTCACCGGTTGATGGGTTTCTTGTGAAAGACACGCCGGTAGCACAATCATCACCCATGTTTCCAAATACCATTGTTTGAACATTTACAGCTGTTCCATAGTTGTGGTCAATTTTGTAGTGCTCTCTATAAGCAACCGCACGAGGAATGTTCCAAGAACGGAATACGGCTTCAATCGCTTCTTCTAATTGAATATATGGGTCTTGAGGAAATTCTTTTCCTGTTTCATTTTTTATTAAGACTTTGTATGGTTCAATTAGAGATTTCCAATCTTCTGCATTTAGATCTGTATCAGATTTGTAACCTTTTTCTTCTTTAATTTTGTCTAGATAATCTTCAAATTTTTGTCTATCAATTTCCCAAGCAACAGAACCGAACATTGTCAAAAATCTGCGGTAACTGTCATAGCAGAAACGAGGATTATTTGTAAGTTTAATCATTGCTTCTACGGTTTGGTCATTTAAACCAAGGTTAAGGATTGTTTCCATCATTCCCGGCATAGAAAGTCTAGCTCCGGAACGAACAGAAACAAGGAGTGGATTTTCAGTATCGCCAAACTTTTTACCGGTTTGGGATTCAATATCTTTCAAAGCTGTTCTAACTTCGTCCATTAAGCCACGAGGCATTGTATTATTATGGTTAATGTAGTCCATACATGTTTCAGTTGTGATTGTTAACCCTGGAGGAACAGGCAAACCAAGATTTGTCATTTCTGCTAAGTTTGCACCTTTACCACCAAGCAGGTTTCTCATTTCTGCGTTTCCTTCTCTGAATAACCATACACGCTTTTCTGTCATAATTGTCTCCTTTAATAAACTAATAAACTTGCAGATAACTAATATTTAAAATAATATCATAAAAATTCTCGTGTAAAATAAAAATTCCTCTTTTTAAAAATAATATATGTCAGGATTTTGTTTTATTTCCGGAATTTGTTTGCGGAATGGGCAATTTTTATAATCTCTGTGCTTGCTTAAAATAGCTTTATCCATTTGTTCAATAGTGTTATAGCCCATTTTTCTTGCGATAGTGTATATGCTGGCAAATTTTGCACGTTTCTGTTCCGGATTCAGCTTAGAAAAATCTGCTTGAGCTTTTTCTAAATAACTATCTAATCCGAATTTATATAATTTATTTTGTAAAAATTCAACTTTTGCAAGTGCATTGTTATACAAAACTTCTTCATTAAGTCCTTTTGATTTGGCGAATTCGCTTTTTATTTTTAACCTATCAGCCATTATTCCTAAATCGTTAACACTTGTTGTTATAGGCATTCTTGCAAAAAGCATTTGTATTTCTTTATCATCTAACTTTGAAAAATCTTTAGTTTTCATAATATTTTCAAATATCGTATTTGCAAAGATTTTTTCTGCTCCTTGCGGAAGAGTTTGAGGTTTAAGTTCTTCTGCAGGTAGCTGTTCAAATCTTTTTAAGTTTGCGATATGTCTGTGGTTCGGAATAAAATCCTCTCCTAAGCCTAACATTTTCCTAATTTTAGGAAATGCATTGTCTATTAAATCTGATTTTGTATCTGATACTAGGTGTCTTGTTTCAGTTACTATTTTAGAAAATTTTGTGGCTTCTTTTCTTGTTGCTTGAGCAATTTCTTCATTTTGTGTTTGTTTCATTGACTCTGATGCTGATTTAACTTCTTTATCAACCTCATTACTCAATGTTTCTATCAAATCTTTATGTTTTTCATTTTTGAATTTTGGGAAGTGAATTAAATCACCATTAGCTAAATCTCTATGGTATCTGTCAAGGTTTAATTTATCACATAGTGATAGTTTTGTTTTATTTATTTGAACTAAAAAGTTATCAAAATCTGTGGCTCCTTGTCTATGGCATTTGTTTATTCCATTTTGAATAATTTCAAATCCTGAATCTTGAGCTGCAATTACATCCTCTGCCTTTTTAGCGTTTTCAAGAGGTGTTAGTATTTCAGATGGTTTTATCCATCTATTTTTTTTGTAAGTTTGAATATGTTTATTTAATTCTTTAAATGTTTCAGGAATTGAACGCTTAGTTTCGGTTACAAACTCTTGAACATTTTGTCCTATTTTGGAAATTCTTTCTTTGGCAAGTTTTTTTAAGAATTTTATTTCGCTAGGCTTTTTAACTCCATAGTATATGAGTAATCCTCCGCCTGCAATCATTCCAAATGGAAAAATTTTTTTAGCTTTTTCTTCTACATTAGAAGTTTTATTTCCCTCAAATTTTGGCGTTTTATCCTCTTGTTTTTGTGGTATCACAAAAGAGTTTACTGCCCCTATTTTTTCAGTAATTAAATCCACCATAAAAAGACCCTTATATTCGTATATTTTATTAATACCTCAAAATAAAAAAATTTGCTATATATTACAAAATATTATAAAATCAAGAAAAAGAGAGGTATATTATGCAAAAAACTATTTGGGAGAAATACGCCGAAGTTCTTGTTGATTATTCAACAGATGTGCAGAAAGGTGATTTAGTTGTAATTAGAGCAGAATCTATGTATGCAAAAGATTTGGTTCGTGCCGTATATAAAAGAGTTTTAGAAAGAGGTGGAAATCCTATTGTCAGAACTTCTTTTGGAGATATGATAGAGTTATTTATCAATAACGCATCAGATGAGCAGTTGGATTATATTGACCCGATGACAAAACTGGAATATGAGTCAGTTGATAAGTATATTTCAATTGGAGCTCCATTGAATACTAAAAATATGGCAAGAGTTGATTTAGAAAAACTTTCACGTAGAGGCAAAGCTACTAAACAATTATCAGAAATTCTTATGAAACGTTCTGCTGAAGGTTCTGCAAAATGGGTTATTGCAGATGTTCCTACTCATGCACTAGCCCAAGAAGCAAAAATGTCTTTCGACGAATATTCTGAATTTTTGTTCAAATCATGTTATCTTGATTTAGATGATCCTGTCGCAAAATTAAAAGATTTAGATGAAAAACAAACTAAATGGGCAAATTATTTGAATAACGTAAAAGAAATTCACATCACAGGTGAAAAAACAGATATTACATTCAATGTTGAAGGAAGAAAATGGATAAGCTGTTCTGGGATGAATAATTATCCGGATGGTGAAGTATTTACATCTCCTGTTGAAGACGGAATAAATGGTGAAATTTATTTTGATTATCCTCAAAATTACAGAGGAAATTCTGCAAATGGCGTTCATCTTTGGATAAAAGATGGATTGATAATCAAAGCAGAAGCAGAAAAGGGAGAAGAGTTTCTACACGCAATGATAAATATGGATGATGGTTCTCACGGTATTGGTGAAATTGCAATCGGAACAAATGAAGAAATTCAGGAAATTACCGGTAATATTTTATTTGACGAAAAAATCGGTGGAGCTATTCATATGGCTGTTGGTGCTTCTTATCCTGAAACCGGAGGAAAAAATGTATCTGGTTTACATTGGGATATGATTAAAAACATGAAAAATGGAGGTAAAATTTACGCTGACGGTCAACTAATTTATGAAAATGGAAAAATGTTGATATAAATATCGTATAACACATTTAATAACTTAAAAAATCCTCGAATACATCGAGGATTTTTAGTAAAGTAGCAAAATTTATTTTTAGGGGTTTTATATCATGCAAGTGTATAAAATATAGGGGGTATATATGCAAATTTCTCGTGTACAGGCACATTATTTTACTAATGTACATAATAATAATATAACCGCCGAGGCGAAAGCCCAAACACATAGTGAGGGGTTGAGCCGAGGCGAAAGTGGCGGCATGCCTTTTTCAAATGTTCCCGTAAGTTATAAATACGGGGCAAATATTCATTTTGGCGAATACATTGATCCAAATAGAACTGTGCCACATATTGATTATGAAGAATATTTGGCACTAAAACCTGCTGCAAAAAGGAGATTACATATGAGATACAAAACTTTTTTATCAAGAAAAACAAATCAAAAAGGCTTATATGATAACAAATATACTTCAACTCCTCTTGCAAATGAATATACTGTAAATTCATTTTTTGATGTTGCAAAAATGTATAACCAATATAAAGGACAGTCAATTATCTGTTTAGGAAGAAGTCCAAAATGGTTCTTAAATACTTCTTTATGGATGAAAGATGGCATTGACGGATATGATTTTGTTGCATTTTCAAAATATTGGTATAGACCTGATTCTGTCGAAGGAATAAAATTCCTTCCTGATATGGCTCCAACTGAAAAGGAAGAAAGAGCATATAGAAAGTATTTAGATAGAGTTCAAGCTGATCCAAAATCTATTGTTGCATATCATGAAGCTACAGGAAAGAAAACAATTATCACAGACTTTATTGCAACTGGTAAAGGTGCTTGTTCATTTTTAGATGTTATGGGGCGTTATGCTAAAGATGAAGGTATTTTAGAACGATTTGCAAAGGCTATTGAGTTTGTTGGAATTGGTTCTATTGACTATTTGGAGGATTTGTATCCTCATACTGAGGAATTTTCTATTCCAAGTGTTCCAATTCCTCCTGTTTTGCAAGAATATGGACACCATATTAAACAATCTTTTTATGAAATTAAAAATTATGCAATGTTTAGAGATATGTTGATGAACCAAAATGTAAATGAATGTCGTTCAACATATTACCCTCATCAGGCATGGACTGTTTATCAACCTGATAAATTCAAAACTGGTTTGATTAAAGATATGAGTAAAGTTAAAGAAATTAGAGAATCAATCCCTACAAAGAAAGGGGATTGTATGTCCCACTTTACTCCTGCAATGTTCGATTTTAGAAACTTGTTGAGCTTCCATATTTTTGAGGAATTAGATAATGCAAACCTTCTTATTGATAGAGCTGAACGAGAAAAAGCTAAACTAAGATTCAAAGCAACTAAAAAATATATTAGAGAATTGAAAAAAGCATTCTAAAAATAAGCAAGCCTCCGAAATATTTGGAGGCTTTTTTATGAATAAATAAAAGAACCGATTTGAATAAATCGGTTCTTTTGTAATTTTGTATGGTTTGTAAAGATTAACGTTTTGAGAATTGGAATCTTTTACGAGCTCTTTTTCTACCATATTTTTTACGTTCTTTAACACGTGGATCTCTTGTTAACAAACCTTCCAATTTAAGAACGTTTTTGAATTCTTCATTAGATTTAACCAATGCTCTAGAAATACCGTGTCTGATTGCACCACATTGTGATACGACACCGCCACCAACTGCTTTAACTCTAACATCGTATCTGTCTTGAGTTTCAGTTAATACAAGTGGTCTGTAAACTAACATTTCGATAGCTGGTCTGTTGCCGATATAATCAGCTAATTTTTTACCGTTAACGAAGATTCTACCGCTTCCTTTAACCAATTTTACAACTGCAATAGAGGTCTTTCTGCGGCCGGTAGCCATAATATCTTTATCTGCCATTATTTAGCCTCCTTTTCAAGTACAACTGGTTTTTGAGCAGCATGTGGATGCTCAGGACCAACGTAAACTTTTAATTTGTTGAATTGTTCAGCACCTAGAGTATTGTGTTGTAACATACCACGAACAGCATGTTCAATAACGATTCTAGGATCTTTTTCCATCAATTCTTTGAAGCTTGCAGATTTCAATCCCCCTGGATAACCAGTGTGGTGTAAATAAATCTTGTCAGTTTCTTTCTTACCTGTAACTTTCACTTTTTCTGCGTTGATAACGATTACGAAATCACCAGTATCAACGTTTGGAGTGTATTCAGGTTTGTTTTTACCTCTCAAAATGTTAGCAACTCTAACTGCTAAGCGACCTAATGTTTCGCCATCAGCATCGATTACATACCATTTTCTTTCAACTTCTAGAGGTTTTGCTGAATATGTTTTCATTGCATTTCTCCGTTTTATTATTTTAATACATTACTTTCATTAATGTTAATCCGTAAGGACTAACTGTCATTCCCGCTTTGGTGCGGTCTTTAGCTTCCAAAACCTTTTTCATATGTTCCGGTGCTAAATTATGTCCTTCTATTTCTAGAAGAGTTCCGACAATAGTTCGAACCATATTATATAGAAATCTGTTTCCTACAATATCGATTGAAACTTTGTCGCCGACCTTTGAAACCTTTGCTTCATATATAGTGCAAATTTTGCTTGGGTTTAGCGTTCCGGAACTTTTAAAACTTGAAAAATCATGTTCTCCTAACAAATAATTCAAAGATTTTTGCATCCTTTCAATATCTGTTTTGAACTTCACTCTCAATAAATCTCCATCAAAAGCGTTTTTACAACGTCTGTTTATAAATTCAAATCTGTAATGACGCTTTTTCGCAGTTTTTTGAGCATGAAAAGATTCATCAACTTCTTTAATCTCAGAAACAGAAATATCATCCGGTAAAATTTCATTTATTGAGTAGAGAAACTTTGAAGCAACAATCGTTTCGTCTGTGTCAAAATGAACTACCTGACCGAGTGCATTTACACCCTTATCCGTTCTTCCGGAAAAAATTGCCCTAATTGGTCGGTTATATTGTGAAGCGTTTTCTGAATTTTGTTCAGTGTATCGCTTACCTAATATCAATGTACAAAGTGCTTTTTCGAGTTCGCCTTGGATTGTCGGAGCTTCTATCGGTTTGCCACCTTCGAGTTGAATTTGGCTCCCCGAATAGTTTTTTCCGATATATTGAACTGAAATTGCATATCGCATTCTGTTATTACACCAATTGAATTAGTGCCATTTCAGAAGCATCACCACGTCTTGGTGGTAAGTGGTAAATTCTAGTGTATCCACCATTCTTTTCAGAATATTGTTTACCAATTACTACAAACAATTTTCTTAAAACTGTTTGAGAAGCTAATTTTTTATCAGCTTGTGGTGCTTCAAATACTTCCCCGGTAGCTAAATCCATATATTTACCAGTTTCTTTGTTGTAAATATATTTAGCAGCTTGACGGATTGAGTTTAAATCGCCTTTTTTTGCAAGAGAAATAACTTTTTCAGCGTATGGTTTCAATGCTTTTGCACGAGCCAATGTTGTAGTTATTTCACCGTTTACAAAAAGTTCAGTAGCTAAAGAACGCAACAAAGCTTTTCTTTGGTCTTGCGCTTTCCCTAGCGTATGTTTTTTACACATATGTCTCATTTTTCTGTATCCTTTACTTAATTAATTGTATTTACTTTAAATAATTGGATTAACCAATCATATA
>CALAWF010000176.1 GCA_937894665.1 uncultured bacterium
GAGTAAGTTTTCTGAAAATAGATGCTTCTTGAGGAAGATAGCCGATACCGTTAACGGCACGAATATTCATTGGCCAAGAAGAAATATCAGTTCCGTCAAGAAGAACCTGACCTTTGTTTGGTTTTACCAAGCCTACAACCATGTAGAAGGTTGTTGTTTTACCAGCACCGTTAGGGCCTAGCAAACATACGACTTCACCTTTATTTACTTCGAAAGAAACATCATTTACAACGCTTCTATCGCCATATATTTTAACTAAATTCTTAGCTTCAATTCTCATAAATTTTCCTCTTCAATACTTGATTTAATTGTACGAAAAACATATTCTTTTAACAATAAATGTTAACGTACTGTAAAAAAGAGGTTATATTTTAGCCAATCATTTCGCTAAAATTATTGCCGTCGTTCATTATATATCGGTTTGTCATTGCATAAATTAATTCTACTGGAAATTTTTGAGTTCCTGAACTCAATAAAACTTTTCCTGCCTCATAGCCGTTTTTAACAGTATTTTGAGTTCTATTAGAAGTTAAGTTATCATAGTAATTGCATAGAGAAATTAGTTTACTAATTTCAGTTAAACCATTTAGGTCAATACCTTTAGGATAACCTGAACCGTCTTGTAATGCGTGGTGTTCAAGAGCGGGTCTTGCAATGACATTCCCTAGTTTGAAAATTTCTTTTATAATTTTGTAGCCAATAATTACGTGTTTTTCGTATTCCGCTTGTTCTGGAATATATAAAATTTGTTTGTAAGCAAGATTTTCGTCTATTCTAGTTTTTCCAACATCGTGAAGTAATCCACTTAAAATTACATCTCGAATATCAAGACTTAGTTCAAGAGATTTTGATAAAAATCCTGCAAATAAAGCTACGTTTAAAGAGTGGCAAATTTTATAATCACCAAAAAGTTTTAGTTGAGAAAGATGTGTTATTTCTGGGATGATTTTAATAAGTTCATCTTCAAGAATATCCATCAATTGAATGACTTTATTTAGTGCCGGATGATAATTTCTTGCCTCTAAATCTTCCATTACATCGCCAAAAAGTTGTTTAAAATAATTCTGTGTATCTTCAGAAAATAAAGAAGTTCTATTAACAGAATTTTCTTTTATTACGTTTACTCTAGAGTCAAGAGTAGGTACATCTCTAGGAATGCTAGTTGGTGTTTTTATTATTGTTTCGATGCCTTCATCTTCTTTTGTAGAATATCCATAAATACGTTCTTCTGTATCTTCAGGTTTTTCGATTTTACCTGTTAGTTTTTCAGCTTTTCTCTTTTTGACAAGAGGGTTTTCTCTTTCTAAAAGTGATTTACGTTCAAAGTTTTCGTCATACAAAAGAATCATGGCTTTTTTAAGTTCCATGAGTTTCCCTGGAGTTAACAAATCCCCTGTGTACATCAAAATTTGACCTTTTTCATTGTAAATGTTAAAAGGTAATTTTTTGTATTTTATAAGCTCTCTTAGATACAACTCTTTCATTTGTGTTTATTATATCATATTTTTCCATAAAAAAAAGCTATGTACTAAGGTGTGCATAGCTAATGATTAGGGATATGTGTATCGTTGTCTCTAAGGAGTATGCTATTATATTAGCAATATGTTACGAAATTTAAATCATAATTTTGTATGATTTATTATTTTATTAAATTTATATAAAGGCTCATAATTTTATGTTAAAGTAGTAAGAGTAGAGAAGAATAGTTAGGTAGGAGATTCTCATGACAGAATTTAAGCATGTTCCTTTAAATGGAAAAGATATTACTGAAGAACAAATAAAAAAGATTATAAAAGAAAAAAACGTTAGATTTATCGAATTACAATTCGTTGATATTAACGGACAAGTTAAAAGTTTAACAATTCCATCTGATCATATTGATAAAGCATTAGAAAATGAAATGATGTTAGATGGTTCTTCAATTAAAGGTTTCAGAAGTATTGAAACTTCAGATATGTTGTTTTTCCCTGACAAAAATACTTTCCAAATTTTACCTTGGAGAGAATATGATGGAACAAACACAGCTAGATTAATTTGTGATATTCATAATGCAGACGGAACACCATTTGAGGGTTGTCCTCGTTGTAACTTAAAAAGAATGATGAGAGAAGCATCAACCTTGGGTTACACAATGAACATGGGGCCTGAAGTTGAATTCTTCTTATTCAAAAGAGATGAAGAAAACCACCCTACAACATTAAAAGTTGATAGAGCTGGTTATTATGATATTGGACCAGATGATTTAGGTGAAGATATTAGAGCAGAAATTGTTTTAACTCTTCAAGAAATGGGTTTTGATATTGAAGCATCTCACCACGAAGTTGCAGATAGCCAACATGAAATTGACTTTAAATATGCTGATATTTTAACAGCTGCAGATAATGTAGTTACATTTAAAATTGCAGTAAAAGCTATTGCTGCTCAATACGGTATGCATGCAACATTTATGGCAAAACCTATTTTCGGTATTAATGGTTCAGGTATGCATTGTAATGTATCTTTATTTAAAGATGGTAAAAATGCTTTTTATGATAAAACGACTGATTCACAATTATCAGATGTTGCAATGTATTCAATCGGTGGTATGTTGAAACACGTTAAAGGTATTACAGCTGTTACAAACCCAACTGTTAATAGTTTTAAACGTATTGTTCCTGGATATGAAGCTCCAGTATATTTAGCATGGTCATTAGCTAATAGAAGTGCGTTGTTGAGAGTTCCT
>CALAWF010000177.1 GCA_937894665.1 uncultured bacterium
GCTACAGCGGCTTCAATTTATGACCAAGAAAGACCGGTAACAGAAACTGCGACATCTTCAGTCATGTCTTTTGAGGATTTTAAAGCATCTTATAATCACTCGAGCATTGATTCTAATGGCGTTAGGGTTGGAGTTCGTGCGGCTGTTGTTACAGGGTTGTTGATTGGTGCGGATTATCTTTTTTGTAAGGGTAAACACGTAAAAGGTTTATTAAAAGGATTCAAAAGAGTAAAAGCACCTAAAATTCCTATTTCTCCAAATGTTCCTAAAGCGAGATTAGGTCTTCCTGCTACAGTATCTAAGCCTGTCGAATCAGCAACAGTTGCAACTTCTTCAGCTACCAGAGCTTCAACGACAACTCTTCCTAGCGTTGTTCACGCTCCGAGTGCCGGACAAAAGGCCTTTGAACAAGCCTTGAATACTGCCGGCAAAGCATCGAAGATGTCAAATATTGAATTTATCAGTTCAATTCATTCTAAAATTTCAGAATCTGCGTTTAAGAATTTAACAACAGATGAAATAGATAAATTAGCAAAAATGATTGGCTGTAAACCTGAGGAAGTAACTCATATGAGCAAAGGTTTATATAAAAAATTGGCAGTAAAATGGCATCCTGACAGAAATCAGGACAATCCAATCGCTCACGATTTATTCCAACTTCTTGGAAATTTATATGATATTGCAAAAAAAGGTTGAGGCTAAAACATCAACCTTTTTTATGTATATTTAGATACTTTATCTCTTCGGCTTTGTTTGTGATAGAATTTTGTCATAGGTAAAAGTTTAAGAGTTCGTATTATGAATATAGATAAAGAAAAGTTAGTATCTTGTATAAAAAAGATTACAGAACCAAGAGTTCTTGTTGTTGGGGATTTAGCCCTAGATGAGATGATTTATGGTGATGCGGAAAGAATTTCTCGTGAAGCACCTGTTTTAATTTTGCAACATACCAGAACAAAATTAATCCTAGGCGGAGCTTCTAACGCAGCTCACAACGTTGCAACTTTGAATGCCGGTAAAGTTGGTGTTATTGGAGTTTCCGGCGATGATTATTATTCCGAATTATTATTTGACACTTTTGATAATGCAAATATTGATTGTTCAAAAATTGTTAAAGATAAAGAGCGTAAAACAATTGTAAAGACCAGAATTTCAGGTTCTATCACGACTTCTATTACTCAACAAATTGTACGTGTTGATAGACAATCAAAAGGTAGAATTTCTGAAGAAACAGAAGAAAAAATTATCAAAAATATTGAAAAAGTTTTACCCGATTATGATGCAGTGATTTTGTCTAATTATCATATCGGAACTTTGACAGATAAAATTATCAAGTTTACAACTGATTATGCCAACAAGTTAGGAAAAGTTGTTGTTGTTGATGCTCAGAGAGATTTAGGAAGTTACAAAAACGTAACTTCTATGACTCCAAACCTTCCTGATACTGAAAAATCTGTTGGTTTTAAAATCGAATCCGAAGAAGATTTAAAACGAGCAGGTTCAATGTTGTTGAAGGATACAGATGCAAAGGCTGTTCTAATCACTTGTGGGGCTGATGGAATGTTTGTTGCAAAACCAAATGATGATTATACAAAGATTCCTGTATTCAATAAATCAGAAGTTTTTGATGTTACCGGTGCCGGTGATACTGTTACTGCGGTTTATTCTTTGGCTTTGGCGGCAGGAATTGACCCTGTATATTCTGCAATTATCGGCAATGTTGCCGCAAGTTTAGTTGTTAGACAATTTGGTTGTGCAACAACTACTGTTGACGAGCTTTTAGCTGCTGTCGAAAAATTATAAAAAGAGTTTGGTTTTTGTTCAATATCAATCTTTCAAAAATCGAATAAAATAGAATTTCTTAAAGAAGGAGAATTTTATGGAAAAATTAAAAGAACTGATAAAAAAAGTTAGAATTGTAGATTTTATTATCGTGGCATTTGTTATTGTTGCCTTGGCTGTTGGTTTTTGTACTTACAAAGGTTACAGACAAACTGCTGACAAACAAATCGAAGCTACTTCTAAAATCGTGTTCAAAGTTTATATGAGAGGGGTAACTTTCTCCGGCGATAGTATTCCTATCAAAAAAGGTGAAAAAACTTTCATCAGTATCAGAAACGTTCCTTATTCTGATTTAGATATTGTTGATGTAAAAGCTGATAGAAGAAAAATTGTTCTTCCTTCATTAAATTCTAAAAAGGTTGTAATCGTTGTGGAAGATGAATCTCAACCTGATTTGTATGATGTCGTTGTTACATTGACTGATACTGCAAAAATTACAAAAGACGGTGCCGTTGTAGGTGGCAATAAGGTTAAATTAGGTTTGCCTATCACTTTGGAAGGTGCTGATTACAAATTTACCGGTTCAGTTTCTGATATTAAAGTAATTGATGCCGTTGATGATGAAGTTGTTAATAAAGAGATGAATACTACAGACGATGTTCAATAAAATTTTTAAATTTTCACAAGATAAATTAAGTTTTTTATACGAAAATAGCTTATTTTTACAGCATATAGACAAGTTCATTTTGTTGTTTATAATGATAACATTTTTATCATCAACATTTATGAACTCTGATTCGATAGGCTTTTTTGCGTTGATTGCAATGTTTTTAACTGTTGTTAAAATGCTTACAAAACCCGGCGAAGAGTTAAGTTTTAAACATTTTGAAATTTGGCTTGTTGCATATTTTAT
Organism: uncultured bacterium; assembly: GCA_937894665.1. Taxonomy (GTDB): domain Bacteria; phylum Cyanobacteriota; class Vampirovibrionia; order Gastranaerophilales; family Gastranaerophilaceae; genus Zag111. Next base: position 2,696 of record CALAWF010000177.1, read on the forward strand.
GTTGGTTGTTGTGAGTCTTTTTGGTTCAACTTTGTTTGAATTGAGCTTGAAAGGGTTTTTCAAAACTTTCGTTTATCTTGGTTTTTATTTTTCTGTTGCGCAATATTTAAAAAACAACACATCTAAAATCCCTGTCGTTATGGGAACTATGGTATTGTGTGTTTGTGGTGAAAGCATCGTTGGATTTTTGCAAAGTTTCTTGCACTTAGATGAAATTTCAACTTGGCAAGACACTTCAAATTTGAATCCGGAAGATGTTTTATCTCGTGTTTATGGAACCTTGAGACCATTAAATCCTAACTTGTATGGTGGGTATTTAGTTGCAGGCTTAGGTTCTGTAATTGGCTCAATATTCTATTTTTTAAATAAAAAACAATTTAAGCTAATGCTTGCTGCAGTTGCTTTTGCATTGTTAACCGTTTATACAATTTTGCAGACAGGTTGCAGAGGTGCATATTTGTCAATGATGTTGATATTTATGTGTGTATTTTTACTATCTGCTAAATTTTTCTGGAAAACTTACAAAAAAATATATTTATCAATTATTGGTGGAGCTTTTGCATTATTTGTATTTGCAATGACATTTGTTGGGGCTTTAAGACATCGTTTTATGTCCATTTTTGCAATGCGTAATGATTCTTCAAACTCTTTCAGATTTAATGTTTACCACTCTTCATTGCAAATGTTCAAAGATAACTGGTTACTTGGAATTGGCGTTGGTAACAAAAATTTCCGTGAAATATATGGTTTGTATATGAAAACGGGTTTTGATGCTTTGAGTGCTTATAATATTTATCTTGAAACTGCCGTTGAAAGTGGTATTTTTGCTCTAATTGCATTCTTGGGATTTTTAATTACAATGTCAAAAGATGCCGTAAAATATATCTTGTCATCTGAAAACAGAGAACAAGTTATATTTATTTCCGCATCAATAATTTCTATATGGGCAGTAATGTTTCACGGCTTAGTTGATACAATTTACTTTAGACCTCAATTGCAATTTATGTTCTGGGCATATGTTGCTGTGATTTCTACAGTATTGAATGACGGATGTGTTTAATTTTTATCGAAATAAAAATGAAAAAGTGAACAATATAAATTAGCAGAACAAGCCAGGACTAATTCCATAGCCAAAGCCCATGTTGTATCCGTATGGCATTCCCATTCCGTAACAAGGTGTTATTCCGCAGAATGGAGAATTGAAGAACATCCAAGGTGAGCAAGCCGTCATTAAACCCATTGTCGCACAAGTATTTGCGACTGGGTTTCCGTACCCGTATGCT
>CALAWF010000178.1 GCA_937894665.1 uncultured bacterium
TCACCATAACCCTCACACCATGGAAAGGAAATAAAGTTGTCGGTTCAGCTAGTGTGTCCCTAGGAGAGGGAAACAAATTAAATCCTATCAGATGTCAAAACAGAAAGAGCGAGTTTCAAGGCTTCATCTGCAAAACGTTTTTTCATCTCAATTCGTGGAATATCTGGGGATAACTTTACTTCTTTAATCGTTACAATTCCTCTATAACGAACAGAAATATAAACCAATCCAACAGGCTTTTCTTTTGTTCCTCCGGTCGGTCCGGCAATCCCAGTTGTGCAAATTGCGACATCACAATTTGTCGCTTCATATAAACCATTTGCCATAGCTTCGGCACATTGTTCACTCACAGCACCGTAGTTATTCAAAATATCCCAACTTACACCAAGAATTTTATGTTTTGCTTCGTTGGCATAAGTTACAAAATTCAATTTGACATACTCAGAACTTCCTGAAATATCGGTTAATCTTGAACTCAAAAGACCACCTGTACAAGACTCAGCCGTTGCTACGGTTAATTTATTATCAATTAAATATTTTCCTAATTCTTCTTCTAAAGTCATCATAAAACCTCCTATACAGGGTTTACGCAAGCTGTAATTGCATCAATCAAACGTTTCACTGGAACAGTTTGAATTTTTTCGTGCTTGATATTTCGGTTTGCGTAAGGAATAATCGCTTTTTTGAAACCTGATGCAGCTGCTTCATTTAAACGTTTTTCAAGATTTGATACAGGGTGAATTTCTCCTGACAAACCAATTTCGCCAATAATAACAGTTTGCGAATCAACCACAACATCTCTTGCACAAGTTGCAATAGCAATAGCAATCCCTAAATCTGCACTTGGCTCATCGACATCAATTCCGCCCATAACATTGATATAAACATCTTGTTTAGAAAGATTTAGACCGACACGTTTTTCTAAAACCGCCAAAATCTGTAAAACTCTGCTTGTATCCACACCATTTGCAACCCTGCGTGGCGTTGGATATGGAGTTGTACCCACAAGAGCCTGAATTTCGACAAGCAAAGGTCTTGTACCTTCATTGGTTACAACAATTGCACTCCCTGGGATAGCCTCTTGCGAACGTTCGTTCAAAAACAGTTCATTAGGATTTTTTACTTCAACAAGTCCTTTTGTCTGCATTTCAAAAATTCCAACTTCTGAGGTATTACCAAACCTGTTTTTCATCGAACGCAACATTCGATAAGACTTGTATTTGTCGCCTTCAAAATAAATAACCGTATCTACCATATGCTCCAAAATCTTTGGACCGGCGATATTTCCATCCTTTGTAACATGTCCGATTATGATAATTGTTATATTTTGAGTTTTGGCAATTTGCATCAAAATATTGCAGCATTCACGAATTTGAGAAACACTACCGGCAGAACTTGTAATTGTTTGAGAATAAATCGCCTGAATACTATCAATAACAACAGTATCGGGCTTAATTTCTTCAATCTGTTGGCGAATATTTTCCAAATTTGTTTGCGGATAAACATACAATTTATCGGAATTAACACCCAAACGATTGGCACGAAGTTTCAATTGGCTGGCTGATTCTTCTGCGGAAACGTAGAGAATTTTTTCACCGTTTTTGGCAAGTTCACCGCTTGTTTGAAGAAGAATTGTAGATTTTCCTATCCCCGGATCCCCTGCAATTAACACAAGAGAACCTTGCACAAGTCCACCACCAAGAATTCTATCAAATTCCGAAATATTTGTACTAACTCGAACCTCTTCCCCAATATGAATATCGTTTATCAAAAAAGGTTTTGTATCATTCACAATCCCCTGAGGCGAAGTATTTTGAGGTTTAAGAGAAGATTGCACCTCCTCGATAAAACTGCCCCAACTTCCGCACTCCGGACATTTTCCTAAATAACCGGCAGTTTCATAACCGCATTCTTGACAAACCCATTTTGATTTAACTTTAGCCATAACGTAATTATATTCCCTTTAACATTGAGGGTCAAGGAGAAGTTTGCAAGAGGGCTAAATAGGCTGTTGGGCAACCTACAACTAGAATTTGAATGGATAATCTTTAGGGATTTTCCAACCTTCTAGTCTTATTAATTCTGCACAATATGAAGCCTCTACCCCTGCTTCTACTGCTGTTTTTGAACAACTGCCAATATTTCCGACAAGTAATTCCCTTCTTAGTCTGTTTCTATAGTCAGAATAAGTAAGAGTTGCCTTAGAGGAGTGATTTGGATAATCAAACGGGGTAATTTTAGAATCTTCATAATATTTAAACTTAAAATATTTTGTACCGCTACATCTTTTCACCCTTGTTGCGGCATCGTAACTTGCACATTTATAATAATCTCCGGCATTTGGGAAAAAATATATTCCATTAGTATTGAATGTAAAAGCACTTCCATTTAGTAAAATTCGAAAAATAGAACTATCCATAAATTTTTCAGATTTCTTTAAATCAACTTTTGTTTGCCCTTTCAAATATGGAGAAATATATTTGTCAAACCATTCATCACTATTTGAAGGATAAACGTCATTTTCAACATAAACATTTCCGGGATTATTTACACGCCCCCAAGTTTCAATATCTCCATTTTCTACTTCCGCCAATTTGAATGCTTGTTGCATTGTTGTATAGAATTCTTTCAATCGAGTTTCTACAACATGTTTTTTATAACTTTGCACCAAACTTGGGATTGTTATTGCTGCAACAACACCGATAATTCCAAGGGTAATTAATACTTCTGCAAGGGTAAATGCTAGTGCGTGCTTGAAAAATTGGTTACCCCCCCCCCGTTACATTTCTTAATATTTTGTTCATTTTATGCTCCTCTATTTATTCTTTGTTTTCATTATAAGGAATTACTAAATTCATTGCAAGATTTTAATACCGAAGTAGCCACAACTTCCAACTATCACAAACCCAAACTTTACAATACTTCATCCAACACGCATATTTTTACATGTTCAAACTTTATATAATAGGTAGAATTTATAAATTTGAAAGGTAAAAATGGGATTAGGAAAAGTTTTATACAGAAGTGTTGGAAATATAATTATTAATCAAAAGAAAATAATGAACATGCCGGTTCCAAAAGGAACAAAAACATTTGATTATTTAAGTGCCAGTGGCAAAAAGGGTAATTTTCAAGTCATTACATTTAGAGATGAAAATGGAACTAGCCTTGCAAAAAATATTACCTCTTTCGAAAACGGTAAAAAAATTCAAAAAGCAATAACTCATTCTGCCCCTAATTCAAGCTGTGTAGCAACTTATTCTCCAGACGGAAGCTACAATTTAAAAATTAGGGCTAATACCAAAATGCCTAACGGTAAAGAAATAATGATAAAAAACGAAGTATCTTCTACCGGAGTTGACAGACATTCCACTGTACTATTGGAACAAGGAAAGAAAGCGAAAGGTATCACCTACACAACAAAATGGGATGGTGAAAAGCCTGAACTTGAGTACATAAATACAGACAAACGATTTAATGACACAAAAAATCTAGAATATTATCCGCTTATCTGTGAATATATAAATCCATTCAGAAGAAATAAACGAATCCAACACATTTCAAAAATTCAAGAAAAGCAATTAAAACTTGAAGGAATAACTCCTAAACCTAAAATAGTCCCTCCCGAAAAAGAACAACCAATAGCAATGGCAGTAACAATTCCTTATAATGGGCAAATAAATATATACTCAAACCACCCGATAGATAGTTTTACCCTGTTAAACACCTTGGGGCATGAATATCGCCATGCAAAAGATTTCTTCAATATGGAACGAATAAAAATGAATACTCCAATGTCAAAAGAAGAAAGTCTTGCAAGACTTGAACAACTTGAAAAACTTTACCCAGGAACAAAAGATTTTATAGCAAAGGCAGATGCTAAGGGATTTTTCAAAGATAAATCTCAACTAGATAGAAAATACAGGAAATTATTAAATGAAGTATCTGAAGCATTGCGAACCCCTGAATACTTCACCAATGTTGAAAAGCACAACAGTTATGGTTTTGAACAAAGAGCAGAAGCTAGCGGTAAAGCAGAAGTGAATAAACTTTCAGACATCGCAATGAGATTACAAACATTTATTCTAGGTCTATAATCTAGTTTTTCAGACAACTGGAATTTCAAAAATTCAATCTGCCATTGCCAAACTTGCCAAATGGAAAATGAAATTGTTAATCAATATTAAAACAGCTAAAATTAACATTATAGCTCTTTTAGAAGCATTTAAAATATTTAAACTAAAACTTATTAGGCAATTTTTGTATCTAATAAGTTTTTATTATATATACGGGGAATTTCTAGGAGAAAGTCTTAATGTTAAAAGGTAAAATTATAGGAAAAATATTTAGCAGTTTTAAACCACAAAACACTAAAGTAGCAAAACATATTCCTTCTGCAAAAGTTATGGATTGCGGCATTTTCAGTGAAAGACTGAGTGAACCTTCGGAAGAAATAATAAGTCTAACAAGAAAACCACAAATAAAAACAGCAGCAGAAAAACCTCCGGAATGCTTAAGATCAACTTCGCCATCTGGAGCAATACA
>CALAWF010000179.1 GCA_937894665.1 uncultured bacterium
TTCCACTAAATAAAATAGTTGGAATAGCAGGAGTTTCAGGCTCCGGAAAATCTTCCCTTGCCCTTGGGGTTTTATATTCTGAAGGTTCTAGACGGTATTTAGAAGCTCTTTCAACTTACACAAGACGCCGTATGACTCAAGCAGAAAAAGCTCTTGTTGACGAAATTTTATATGTGCCGGCATCCCTTGCGTTGCATCAACGTCCGGCAGTTCCGGGAGTGAGAAGTACATTCGGAACTGGAACTGAACTCTTAAACAGTCTGCGTCTTATGTTTTCTAGACTTGCAAGTCATCGTTGCCCCAATGGACATTATCACGAACCAACCTTAGCGGTTGCAAGTGAACAGGAACTTATTTGCCCTGTATGTCAAACACAATTTTTCGCCCCATCAGCCGAAGAATTGGCATTCAACAGCCAAGGAGCCTGCCAAACATGTGGTGGCACTGGAATTGTAAGAACTGTTGATAAATCGACCTTAGTACCTGACGAATCTTTAACCATTGATGAAGGAGCAGTTGCTCCTTGGGGAACCCTTATGTGGTCATTAATGACTGATGTTTGCAGAGAAATGGGGGTTAGAACAAATATTCCGTTTAAAGATTTGACAGACAAAGAAAAAGATATTGTCTATAATGGCCCCGCAGAAAAGAAGCATATTTTCTACAAGGCAAAAAATACAAATCAAGCGGGAGAACTTGATTTTACATACTATAATGCTGTCTATACTGTCGAAAATGCATTGGCAAAAGTTAAAGATGAAAAAAGCATGAAGCGTGTTGAGAAATTTTTGAAACAAGATATTTGCCCAGACTGCCAAGGAACTCGATTATCTCAAAAAGCAAGATACCCACGAATTATGGGAATATCGCTTGATGAGGCTTGCAAAATGACACTGAAAGAGCTTGTTGAATGGGTGAAAAAAGTTCCAAATTCTCTCCCTCAAGAAATGCAACCGATGGCAAAAGCTATTTGTGAATCATTTTTAACGGTTGCAAAACGCCTTATGGACTTGGGTTTGAGCTACTTAACTTTAGATAGGGCAGCATCAACTCTTTCTACCGGAGAACGTCAAAGAATGCAACTTGCTCGTGCAGTAAGAAACAGAACTACTGGCGTTTTGTACGTTTTAGATGAACCATCAATTGGTCTGCACCCTTCTAATATCATAGGTCTAAAAGGTGTTATGCACGATTTGATTGATGACGGGAATTCTATCATTTTAGTTGATCATGATACTCAAATTTTAACTGAATCGGATTGGATTATTGAGATGGGACCCAAAGCAGGAGTAAATGGGGGTTACGTAATTGCAGAAGGAACGGTTAAAGATTTAGAAAATAACAAAAACTCAATCATTGGAAAGTTTCTTTCTGGAGAAAACCAACCATTAGTCAGAAAACAAGCAAGTGCAAATGATTTATTTGATTTTGGAAAAATTACGATGACTACAGATGCAATTCACACCGTAAAACCATTGAAGGTTGAAATTCCCAAAGGTCGTTTGACTGTTGTAACAGGGGTCTCCGGTTCTGGTAAAACAACAATGGTTTTGGAAAGTTTAACCCCTGCCCTTGAAACAATTTCTAGCAACAAAAAACTGCCTAAACACATAAAAACAATTGATGCAGAAGGGATAAAACAGGTTAAGTTAATAGATGCAACTCCAATTGGTATAAATATTCGTTCTACAGTTGCAACCTACGCAAATATTCATGACGAACTTAGAAAAACGTTTGCAAAATCTGCAAAGAGTATGAACCTAAACTACAAAGCCGGAGATTTTTCTTATAATACAGGGAAGTTGCGTTGCCCAACTTGTGATGGAACTGGTGTAATTAATCTCGATGTACAGTTTTTACCTGATGTAGAAATCCCTTGTCCTGATTGTGGAGGTTCTAGGTATGACAAACCGGCAAATCAAATTAAATTTAACGGACATTCACTTCCTGAATTAATGGCAATGGACGTAAATACGGCTTTAGATGCTTGCAAAGGGTTAAATTCTGTTTGTCAGCGTTTACAAATATTAAAAGATTTAGGGTTAGGCTATTTAATTTTAGGCGAAGCAACTCCAAGCCTTTCAGGTGGAGAAGCTCAGAGATTGAAGTTAGCAAGTGAAATGAGAAAAACACAATCCAATTCTGTCTTCATTTTTGATGAGCCAACAATTGGACTACATCCACTTGATGTACAAACACTTTTGAAGGTTTTTCAAACTCTTATCGATAATGGTGCAACAGTAATCGTTATTGAACACGATTTAGACGTAATAAGAAATGCTGATTATATTATTGATATGGGACCGGAAGGCGGAGAAGCAGGTGGAGAAATTGTCTTTTCCGGAACACCACAAGAATTAAAAAAATGTACCAAATCAAAAACCGCTAAATTCTTATAGATTAACAAATTTACAAGAGTGGAAATTTTAGGGAGCAAGTTTAAAATAATTATAACTGGTAGAATTAAAAGAACTTCGAAGAATATTAGCAAACTAGTGACATCATTGAAAAAGCTTATTTCTGTACAAAAAATACCGATTGTACCTAATTGACCAAATAGTATAAGCCGTTCCAATTGGAATTTGTTTTTGCACAAAGAATAAAAATAATTATTATGTTGATTTGTCAAATATCATAGAATTTGTTATTAAAAAAAATTAATTCATTCACTAATTACAAATTCATTATTTGCCTTATCAACAAATCCTATTTTTATATCTTTGCAACAAAGTACAGATGTTAAAAATTCAACCAATTCATCTCTTAATTTTAAAACCTGTTTGTCATTAATTCCTTTAAAACCGTCAATTGGAAAGAAAACATTTTGAGTAGTTTCCTCAATTTTTCCATCATTACTTTGACGCCAAATCCATCTTCTTGTTTTTACCGTATTTGAACTTGCATAAACGAGCTCACCTGTTGGCATGTTTTCAGTTTCGGTTTCGCCAAGTGGTAAAAAAGTGTCATTTTCTTTTGAAAATCTAACTTCTAAACCCCACTCTAATTTGTCGACATCATGTGCTCCAAGTGGAAGTTCATATTTTACAGAAAAAGCATTTCCTAAATCAACAATAGTGTTTATGTGTGGTAACTTACTTCCTTTTTGCACTCTTTTGAGCAAGGCTTCTATCGAACACATATATTTATTTGGATTCATCTCCAAAGCATAAAAAGCCTCTCTGTAAGGAGATACGAGTTCTCTTATGTTGGCTTCTTTTTTATTTGTGGCAAAATTATTTACCGTGTTGTCTAAAAAATCTTCAACTTTTTTATTGAATATTTCATTATCAATTCCTTTTGCAACAACAATTCCAACACAATAGTTTGGAAGTTTTTCAAATACATCTTTTTCTATTCTAAATTTTTTCATCGTCATTTCTCCTTATTGGGATTTGAATTTCTGTAACAAACTTATTTTCATCTGTTGATAAACAGTTGTCTATCATCGTAATTTCTTTGGCAAAACCACTGATTGAATAATTGTTTTGATTAATATAATCCATTAACTTTTTATAATATAATGGTGCTTCTTTATGAGTTCCACCAAAACGAAGAGTTACACAAGTTTCAGCGGGTAAAACCTCTATCTTTCCTTCAAAATTATCAGTATCATCTAATATAATGAAAAGTTTGTCATAACTGTTCCAATCTTGATTATTTAACCGAATTTCAGATATACCCAAACCTACTTTTCCCAAGAATATTATTGGTTCAAGATTCCCTGATACAAGTTTTCTAAGAGCTTCTTCAAGATCTAAGTAATCGGTTGGAGTCAAAATTTCTTTGGCTATTGCTATTTTTCTTAAAGGAAAGTTTTTAATCACAATTTTATTTAAGTTAGATTTAATAGCGCTTTTTATTGAAT
>CALAWF010000180.1 GCA_937894665.1 uncultured bacterium
TGTGTAAAGCACCCATTGTTGGTACAAGTCCTACTGTCAAGCCTTCTTTTTTCCATTCTTTTATTTGTTCTCTAACTTCTTTAATTGTATGAACTAACATTCTTTTTCTCCTTTGTTTATATCTTCGGTGGAGCTTTTATTGTTTAGCTTCATCTGGGGTTAATTATAAATTTCGTCTTCGTTAGGGTAATCCCCATTTTTTACATCTTCATTGTATCTTTTTGCACAATCCAAGATTAGGTTTTTCATATCGCCGTATTTTCTTGCGAATTTTGGTTTAAATTCTGAAAATTTACCAAGTAAATCATCGCAAACCATTACTTGCCCCGAGCAATATTTCCCGGCTCCGCAAGAAATTGTTGGAACATTTATATTTTCAGTAATGAATTTTCCGCAATCTTGAGGTGTCATTTCTAAAACTATTGAAAAAACTCCGGCTTCTTCAAGCCTTTTTGCTTGTTTTAGCATTTCTTTTGCTGCTTCTTCTGTTTTACCTTGGATAAAATGACCTCCAATGATATTTTGAGATTGCGGAGTAAATCCAATATGTCCCATAACCGGAACGCCCATTTGTGTTGTGCGTTTGATTAATTCAATCATATAATCATTACAACCTTCAAGTTTAACAGCGTTAGCACCGAGTTTCACCATATTTCCAATATTTGTTAATGCAGAAGGAATATCAATTGTGTAACTCATGAATGGCATATCAGTTACAACCATTGCATTTGTCGCTCCTTTTGCAACGGCTTTTGTGAAAATTCCCATCTCTTCTATCCCGATAGAATTTGTGTTTTCATACCCAAGTGCAACCATCGCTAAGCTATCGCCAATTAAAATTACATCTATTCCAGCTTCATCAAAATATTTTGCGGTTGAATAATCGTATGCGGTAAGCATTGAAAATTTTTCGCCGGCTTCTTTGATTTTTTGTAATGTTCTAACTGTAACTTTTTTAGCTGCCATTTTTCAAAATCCTCTTTTCTTTGAATTATTTAAAAAATCCAGAAGATTTTTTCTGTTGCTTTTTGAACCAATAATATACAGCTCTTGCTACTCTTGTTGAGCTGTGTCTTACAAGACCTTCTTTACTATCTTGAATAAGTTTTTTTGCAAATATTTTTATTCCTAATTTTTTCACTTCAGGAACATCAAGTTTTACAGGGTAAGATCCGGCTTCTTGATATTTTCCTGCTAGGTTTTCCGGTAAGTAATCATTAACCAACACAGCATCAACAATTTTGTTAGAGCCAGCATGTTGGATAAGTGCTTTCAAGTGGTCTGAAACTGTATAATTATCAGTTTCTCCAGGTTGAGTCATAATATTACATACGTATATTTTCTTAGCTTTGGATTTGATAATTTCTTCTGAAATTTCTCGAACTAATAGGTTTGGAATTACACTTGTGTATAAACTTCCAGGTCCTAAAATTATAAGTTCAGCTTCTCTTATTGCTTGTATTACATCCGGTAATGCTTTGCAGTTGGCAGGTTCGGTGAATAATCTTTTAATTTTTCCATGAGCTTCTGGAATAGTTGATTCTCCGTGAATAATTCTGCCGTCTTCCATTTCAGCAACAAGTTTCATATCATCCAATGTCGCAGGTAAAACTCGACCTCTGATAGACAAAACTCTTGAAGATGCTCTAACTGCTGAAACCATATCGCCTGTAATATCGTACAATGCAGTCAAGAATAAGTTCCCGAAACTATGACCTTCCAATCCTTCTCCGTTTTTGAATCTGTATTTGAATAGTTTGTTAACTAAATCTTCATCATCTGCAAGTGCTGTAATACAGTGTCTAATATCTCCAGGAGGTAAGATACCCATTTCTTCTCTTAGTCTTCCTGAACTTCCGCCATCATCTCCAACACTAACGATTGCTGTTAAATTATTTGTAATGTTTTTAGCTCCGCTAAGCAACATTGATAAGCCCGTTCCGCCAACAGCAACGATTCTAGGACCTCTGTTTAATTTTCTTCTTTTATAAAGGTTTTCTAATAAAACATCATTATTTCTATCTTCTTCAATATCAAGTATAGATAAGTTGGTTTTTTGCCATCCTTTGAAAAATATTGCTGCACCAATCATAACAATACCAAAAGCCAACCATTCAGTAGAAATCTGAGTTGCAATTTGTTGAATGAATTGCATAGTGTTATAAATAGGTTTAAGGTCAAACAGGATTAAAATTCCGACAGTCATAAGTACTGCACCAACAAAAATTAATGCAAACCATCTTTTTACTTGTAATCCTGGTAATAACCATCCAGCTTGTTTTGGCATTTTTATTTTCTTAATCATACTTATCTATTTCCCTTTATCTCTTAAATTTATTTATTCAACCCAGCCTGATTTTTGTGCATTTTTGTAATTGTAAGGTAGGGGTTCTACAATTTCTCTTGCTTGAATTATCAAATCTTTTGCGTTTGATAATTTATTTGAAAAATGGATAGAATCTGCTCTAACAACGGTTTTCCCACCTACGTTATTTGTAACTTGAGAATGTGCTAACAAGTCTTTTAATCTTTGGATAGAAATTTGAGTATTTTCTAAATCTCTAGCGGTAAAGTCAATGTTTCCGGCTTCATCATAAATCTTTTCTAAATGAACTTCAGGGCATACTTGGATATTTTCATCTTCTCCTGCGGTTGCAAGATTTTCTCCTGTTGCACCATAATATACAAGCCATTTTGAACATTTTCTAATTGCTTTTGCAATGGTTTTTGAAGTTTCTAAATCTTCTGCGGCTTGACGATACATTGCACCGTGTGGTCTTACGTGTTCAATTTCCATATGATATGCTTTTGCAAAAGTCATCAATGCTCCAACTTGGTACATAACAAGAGCTTCCAATTCATCAGAATCTAAGTCCATTTTTCTATAGCCGAAACCTTGAATATCATCAAAACCAATATGGGCACCAACGACAACATTTTTTTCTTTAGCTTCAAGTAAGGCTTCTTTTATTGTAAGAGGATCTCCGGCATGAAATCCGCATGAGATATTTACAGAACTAACGTAATCAAGAAGTCTTGTTTCTGAACTGTTTTTGTATATTCCGAAACTTTGTGCTAAATCACAATTAAAATCTATATTTTTGATTGATTTTCTCTCTAAAATATTTTGCATAATAACTAATCTCTACTAATCTAATATCTTTTTTATTATATAACATAAAGATAATTAATCTCTATCTTAATATATTTTTTACAATGTGGAAATTTGGGTTTAATGAGAAATATTTTCCAGAGGGGTATTTCAATAAGGTCTATAAGTCAATAAGTTGATAAGTTTATAAGTATTTTACAAAATAAGGGAATTAACTCTCGCAAATTTCGTCATTCTGAGCGAAGCGAAGAATCTAGCTGTTTTTTATTGGTAAACTCTATTCTTGCTAATTCAATAATTAATAATTGTTCACTTTTTCTTTTTTATTTCGATGAAAAAAGAAAAAGTAGAACCGAA
>CALAWF010000181.1 GCA_937894665.1 uncultured bacterium
AATAAGAGTATTCTCCGGTTGCACAAATCTTGAGAAAGTTTATATTTCAGAAGAACAGCATAATAAACATGCAATGTTATCAATCAAGAATTTAGCAACTTTCCGTTTGGTATTGAGTAATAACTAATTCTTGTTTGCAAAAAAGATTATTCGGTAAAAGATAAAAAGCCTTTACTTAAGTCGGTAAGGGCTTTTCTATTGAAAATCTTATTCTGAAATTAATTGAATTATAGGAGGAGCAAATAACAAAACGCCTATCATAACGGCACTTATTGTAACAAGCATAACCGCTCCGGCTGCAATATCTTTAGCCATTCCAACCATTCTGCAATATCTGTTATGAAATATTGCATCTAGTGAAAATTCGATTGCGGAATTAAACATCTCTGCTGATATTACCCCTGCAATTGTTAATAGCAAAATACAAAATTTAATTATTGAAAAATTTAAGCAATACGCTGTTATCAAAACAAGTGCCGCCGTAAAAAGATGAACTCTTATATTGCGTTCACTTTTTATACTTAATCTCATTCCTTTTCTTGCATTTTTAAAGGTGTTTGAAAAGTTTTGTTTTTTATATTTTGTCATACACTATTCCTATCTTTTTGAGAGCCAATTTTTGATGCTTTACTACGAAATTAAATTCTTCTTCTGTTTGGTGGTCAAATCCCAAGAGGTGCAAAATTCCATGGCTGATTAAGAAATATAGTTCTTTCTCTTTTGGAATTTCTTTCTTTTGCGATTCTTCGATAATTTTATCTAATGCTATTATAACCTCTCCTAAATTAATTTCAAAGTCAAGAATAAACTTTTCTTCTTCCGGAGAATCTGCAAAAACAGCAAAAGTGATGATGTCTGCCGGATAATCTTTGTTTCTGTATTCTTTATTTATAACATGAGTTTTTTTACTATCGCAAAATAGAATGTCAAATGCTATTGTTTTAAAACCTCTTCCCGTAATTGCACAATGCTCTGTAATTTCCGGTTCTTCCATATAAGAGTTGAAGATTTTTTTTGTTATTTCAATAACTTTTTCTTCATCCGGTTTCCAGCTTTCAAACTCATTTTCACAATAGAGATTTAATTCCATTATACGTCCTTTTTATTATCGGTATTGTCTGTTTTTGTTTTGTCTTCAAGTTCTTTGATTTTCTTTTCAAAGTCTTCGTCTAAAATTTTGTTAGGCATTTCGATTTTGTTTTTAGCAAATTCTTCTGCGATATTTTCTTGATATTTAATTCTATTATGCTGCATACCTCTTAAAATTCTGCTAAATGTTGAAGCAATAACTTTTAAATCTTTCAATGTAAGAGGGCTGTCAGCCAATTGACCATCATTTAATCTTTCAACAATAATTTTATCAATGATGTTTTCAATTTGGTCAACAGTAGCACCTTTCATTGCTCTAACCGCAGACTCAACCGCATCAGCAAGCATTAATATTGCAGTTTCTTTTCTATTTGGTTTTGGACCTGTGTATCTGAATTGTTCTTCTTTAACGTTTTCCGCACCTTCTTCTTGAACGGCTTGATTATAGAAGTATTTTGCAATTCCTTCTCCGTGGTGTTGAAGGATGAAATCGTTGATTATACTTGGCAAACCATATTCTTTGGCAAGGTCAACGCCATCTTTAGGGTGTGCGGTAATAACCATTTTGCTAAGTCGTGGGTTAAGAGTGTTGTGCGGGTTTTCAATGCTGAAATAAGATTGGTTTTCAACAAAGAATAAAGGTCTTTTTAATTTCCCAATATCGTGATAAAAAGCACCAACTCTTGCCAAGATTGGATTTGCCCCAATTGCTTCTGCTGCAGCTTCGCAAAGAGTAGAAACCATCAAACTGTGGTGATAAGTTCCCGGAGCTTCGATTTGCAAACGTTTTAATAATGGTTGGTTATGATCTCCAAGTTCTGCAAGTCCATAAGGTGTAATAATATGGAATGTGCTTTCTAATAATGGAGATAAGCCAAGTGCTGCAATTGAAGAAATAATACTATTTGCAAATAAGAATGTACAATTTTTCAAAATAAGGTAATTGTTAACATCGATAAGGCATTTGTCTATAAAGTACAAACTCATCATTGTTAAAACTCCGGCTACACCAAGATGAAAACCTGCTTTAATAAGGTCAAAACGTCTTGTGTATTTGATTTTAGAAATTGTAATCATTCCTATAATCGCAAGGATTGTGAAAACGATTAAAAATTGTGTTTCGTATTGCATTCCGACAGTTAAAATGACTAAGGTTAAACTTGAAAGTAGGAATGCGATTCTAGGATTTAAAAATATTGCAGAAATAATAATTATTGCAGGAATTGGTAAAATATATGGTGAAAAACCTGTTGGTAATAGTACCGCAATTGAACAGGCCAGAATTGTCATAACCGATGATAGTGCCAAATATCTTGGTTCTAAAAAGTCTTTTTCAAAGAATTTTAAGTATGCTAAATAAATAATTGTAAGGAATAGAACTAAAATATAGATAGATAAAATTCCTTGCCAATTTAGTTCATATACGTTGTAACCTGCTTCTCTTAAGGCATCTCGTTTTAGTCTTGTTACAGGTTCACCTTCAAATACAATTTTTTCACCTTTTTGGAAGGTTACTTTGTATGGTTTAACTGATTCTTGTGCGTTTAGTTTTGCAATTTCTGTTGCCGCTTCATCTACTACAAGGTTTGGTACAATAACTTGTTCAAGTAGAGCCGGAATAACAATTATTTGTCTTTTTGAAACATTTGTAATTAAGTTATCTTGTATAAGAGTATTAATATTGTCTTTTTCATAATCTTTTTCTGTGATACCTTTTTGCAATATATTTACAAGAGATAAAGATGCTTTATCAAATGCTTCTCTCAGGCTTGCATCATCAACGTGTAATAAGAAATCAAGGATGAATGCTCTTTTAGGATTTCCTGATAAATCGAAAAGAACATTTAATTCTTCGATTTTTTCTTTTTCTGTATTGTTTTTCTTTCTGATTTGAATAATTGAATTTTGAAGGGTTTCTAGGTTTGATTTGATAAAATCATCTTCAGCAGGAACAAGAATTGGTTCAACTTTTTGAGCAACTTCTCGTTTGTGTTGTTCAGTTCTTTTGACGTCTTCAACAGTCAACGTTTTTTGAGCAATAATATCACGCTTGCTTATTCCGTTTTCAATAATTGATTGAAAAAAGAAGTTTTGAGAAGCGATAATACAAGTAACCAACACTGTAAATGCCCCCAAGTAACACAACTTGATTATTCTTGACGAACTTAAAAATTCTTTCGCCCTTTCAATATATTCATTTTTTTGCATGCAATAATTCCTATACCTTAATCATTTTTTATATATCAATTTTATTACTTTCTAAAAATTTTTCAAGTGTAGGTTAAAAATATAAAAAGCGAATGAACTTTTGCTCATTCGCTTTTTGCTAAAAATGTTTAGAAGTAAGATTATTCAGCTTTTTCTTCCTCTTTTTTATCTTCTTCTTTAGCTTCTTTTTGTTTAGCGATTAGGTCTTGGATTTTGTCTTTGATTTCTTCGCCTTTTCTTTGAAGGTCAGAAACTGCATCGTCTGCTTTATCTTTAATTTGTTTAGCTGTTTCATCAGCTCTTCTTGCCATATCTTGTGCTGATTCAGAAAGAAGTCTTCTTGTTTCTTCACCTGATTTTGGAGCAAGTAAAATACCTGCAATTGCACCGATAGCACCACCAACAACAAAACCTGCTATAAATTTTGAAACTGACATATTTAATTCTCCTTTTTATGTTCTTACATATTATAAATCTGATTTTTTAAGGTTTTATTCCCCGAATGTTTATTTCTTTTTGCTAAAGAATGAATAAACGGTCATAAACCCTTTTAAGAAACCTCCGAAAATGCTTTCTGATAATGATTTTGTTTTAGTAAGTGCATTTTCAAGACTTATTTTAACATTTCCAACTCCTTCATCTGTACTTTGTACAAGAGAATTGATTGAATGAATTGTTTCATTAAGTTCTTTCAATGTTGGCTTAAGTTCTGTATTAAGCATTGTAGATGTTTCATTCAGATTTTTTGATAAAACTGTTAAATCCATAATTAACTTAACTAGGAAGTACGCTACAACAATGATTACAATTCCTGTAGCTACAGCAAGGAAAGTTAAGCCATGATTTAAAATTACTTGTGATAGTTCAATACTCATTTATTTTTCCTTTTTTATTTAGTAATCAAATTCGTTATCTGTGCTATTTGCTTCAGAATCTTCTAATTCTTTAGCTTTAAGCATTTTTTTTGATTTTGCAGAATTGCTAAGTTTTCTGATTTGTCTTTCAACTTTATATTTCATTAAATCAATAGACTCTAATGCTTGTTTTTTCGCATCTGCAATTTGTGGAGCGTGTTTTTCATAAAGGTCGCAAGCTGCATCTTTAAGTTCTTTTCTTGATTCTTCACCTGGTTTTGGTGCAAAAAGAACTCCGGCAACAATTCCGCCTACTACTCCGGCAATAACGCCCATTGAAAACATAAATGTTTTGTTTTTCATAGTTGTAAACCTCGTCTTTCAAAATTTCTTCATAATTGTAACATATTTTTTAGCCAATTTCAAGAGAAAACATGGAATTTCTCTTGATAATTTTGTATGTGGTTTTGATTTATTGCAAAAGGTTAAAAATATTGTTATAATGTTATTAAGGATATGAATTAAGGGAATAAAAGGAGTTACGATTTAGTGATTTTTAATTATAAAAGAGCTTTTACGCTTACAGAAGTTTTAATTGCTACAGCGATTGTAGGGGTTATTGCCGCATTACCTATGGTTATTACTACATATCAAAATAAAGTTTTTGAATATATGCAGACAAAGCAAATAGAATCAATAACTTCAACTCTAGAGGCTCTTCCGGTTTTAGAAAATAAAACTCGTTTTTCCGAAACAATGATGAGTTCTGACGATATAAGCGATGATACTTCCGGTTTATTTCTTAAAAAATATTTTAAAGTTGCAAGATATTGTGGAAATATAGATAATGGTGGTGCAAGTTGTTTTGCATCTACATACGCATCTTATAATGAAGCAACTCATAGAAGAGAAAACACTAAAGCAATAGATTTGATTCCAAGAGGAACTTGTGCTCAGTTAAAAAATGGAACAAGTATTTGTATTACCCCTCAACCAAAAACTAAAGATGGTGATTGGACTGCGGCTCAAGTTGTTATGGATCTGAATGGTTTGAAAGGTCCGAATGTTATTGGGAGAGATTTTATTACTCTTTTCAATTTACCTGTAGTAAGTGCCGGTTCTACTGATATTACCCGTACTCAAGGGAAAGAAGGAGTTTTTGCCGAAAATGAAACACCTATCACTCCAACAGAAGTAGAGGAATGTACTTCTTATACAACTGATAAATCAAACGGTTGTTGTAAATATAAAAAGAGAAAGAATATGATAAAAGCTGGCGATATATGTTGTCAAAATTCACAAATCGGTCCTACCGTTGCGGCTTGTAGTACTGTAGTAACTCTACATATGAATTATTATCCTACTACTTATAGTAATCCGGTTAAACCGTATTCTATGGCAAGTAGTAGTTTTAAATTAGACCCTGCGAGTGCTACTTTGCCTTCATCTTTGGCTGTTAAAATTCGTTGTAAAAATAATTCTGAACAAGGTGGAAATGTTACTGCTACTCAAATTATGAATGCGATTAGTGGACATACTAATTTATACTGGCCACAAAATGTAACAGATTCTTCTTGCGTATTCCCAAATGAAACTTTATTATGGACAACAAATAGTACGCAACAAGTTACGATAAATGGTACAACTTATAAGATTTCGCAACACTAAGTTGTTTTAATTAAATTAAAACAAAAAGACCTCTATATTTTGCGGAGGTCTTTTTGTTTATCTCAAAATAAATTTTTTAATTGTTAAAATCACATCTATAGCCATTAAGATTTTCTTCCAATCGTTTGATAAAATGAAACTTGCCACTTTGGTTAAGAAGTTTGCGGAGAAAATCTTTTTGTAATCTTCTTTTCTTTTGTCGATAAAACCATGAACTCCGTTTAACCTTAAAAGGACGGTATTAATTGCAATTCTAATATCGCAGATATTTCTCTCAATCTCAGGTTTTACGTCGATAACTGTTTGATTGATTTGACAAACGGATTGTCTTGCTTTTTGAATTAGAGCAATGATTTGACCTGCAATTATTAGTTCAGCTATAAAAATTATTGTAAAAAATAAAACCAACATCTTTCAACTTTTCTTACTTTTGTATTATATTAAACATATAATATATTATTAGCATATTTTTTTGAATACGTCTAGGGGACTATTTTTTATGAATAGAGTGAGATTTTATACAGCAATTATATGTGCAAGATTGGCATATCTGGCAATCAGATTGTTAAATCGTTCTTCCGGAACATCTTTTGTCGGGATGATGACCTTGAAAATTTGTCCTGATTTTTTGAAGTATTGCAAATCTTATATGAAGAATGCTAAAACAATTGCAGTTACCGGCACAAATGGAAAGACTACAACTTCCGGATTGCTTGCTCAAATCTTGGAAACAGGTAAAAATAAAGTTATTCATAACGTAAAGGGTGCAAATATGTTGACCGGAATTGCCAATGTTTTTGCTCTTAACCTTTCACTTATCCCTAACAAATTTAATTATGCTGTATTGGAATCTGATGAAGCATATTTGACAAAGTTGTACGATGATTACAAATCTGAATACTTGCTTGTTACAAATTTGTTCAGAGATCAGCTTGATAGATATGGCGAACTTGAAACAACTGCTAGTTTTATACGTAATGCGATAGAAAAAAATGATGAATTGACATTGCTATTGAATGCAGACGATCCGCTTGTTTCAAATTTAGGCAAAGGTAAAAAAGCGTTGTTCTATGGTTTTGAAGATGTTGAAATCTGTTCAGATATACATAAATCAACATCTAATGCTCCAACAGAGGTATTTAATTGCGTTTGCGGTAATCCTCTTGAATATGACAAACAGTTTTTTGCCCAAGAAGGTCATTATTTCTGTAACCATTGTGGTTACAAACGTCCGGATGTTAACTATAAAGGGTATGTAAAAATCTTTTCAAACTATTCAGAATTGAAAGTTGTGGATTCTTCTAATAATAATGAATATGAGTTTAGAGTGAACTTAGTTGGACTTTATAATGCTTATAATGCTTTGGGTGCAATTTCTCAAGCATTGCTTCTTGGTATTGATTATGAAGTGATAAAAGAAGCTGTTTCTTCTTATAAATCAATTTTTGGAAGGGCTGAAAAACGAGTAATTAACGGGCATGAAACTCTTATTCAGTTAATCAAAAATCCTACAGGTGCCAGTGAAGTTCTGAAAACTGTTGATTTATCATCTCAAATTCTTATTGCGATAAATGATAATTATGCTGACGGGCGTGATATTTCTTGGCTTTGGGATAGTGATTTTGAACAGTTGAAAGATGCTGAAAAACCGATAATTACATCCGGTATCAGAGCAAGAGATATGGCAGTAAGATTGAAATATGCAGGGGTTCCAACTGATAAAATTATTGTTGAAGAAGATATAAAAACAGCAGTTGAAATTGCTACAAAATCTGATAATATAGAGGAGAAGGTTACAATTTTACCTTCTTATACCGCATTGTTAAAGATTAGTAAAATGAAGTTTTAGAAAGGACGAATTATGCTTTTAGGTGTAAATATAGATCACGTTGCAACATTAAGAAACGCAAGAGGAGGGGTTGAACCGGATCCAATTCAAGCTGCAGAGGTGGCAGAAGCTAATGGTGCAACTTCTATTACGACACATTTAAGAGAAGATAGACGTCATATAAAAGATAAAGATGTTAGAACTATTAAAAAAGTTATTAAAACAAGGTTGAATCTTGAAATGGCTGTAACTGATGAAATGCAAAAAATTGCGTTGGAAGTTCGTCCTTATTCTGTTTGTTTGGTTCCTGAAAAAAGAGAAGAAGTAACTACAGAAGGCGGTTTAGATGTTGCTTCTCAATTAACTAAAATTACAAACTTTGTTCAACCGCTTGTTGAAGCCGGTATAATTGTAAGTTTATTTATCGACCCTTCAAAAGAACAAATATATGCAGCAGCTAAAACAGGTGCTCAATTTGTTGAACTTCACACAGGTCAATATTCTTTAGCTTTTGGCACTCCTAATGAACAAGAAGAGTTTGAAAAAGTTCGAGAAGCATCAAGACTTGGTCATGCATTAGGTTTGAAAGTAAATGCAGGTCATGGATTGAATTATGAAAACGTTTCAAGAATGCGTCAAATTGAAGATTTGCATGAACTAAATATCGGACATAGTATTATTTCTCGTGCGATATTTACAGGATTGGCTCAAGCTGTACAAGATATGAATAACTTAATCAAGGACTAATAAAAATGACAAAATCAAATGAAGAAATAATAAATGAAATGCAACAAGTTGTTCAACAAATGGTTGTTGACGATTTGGAAGAAAATCCTGATATTGCAAACGACTTTTTTGACTGTGATTGCTGCGGACAAAATAAAAACCTTGCCGGTTCTATTCAGTACGGCGATTATAGATTGTGTAATGATTGTGTTTTACTTGCAGAAACTGGATTTGCGTTAGGTAAAATTAAAGATATTCAAGATTTGATGGATGCAATGGAAGACAAACGTCTAGAAGAACTTTGCAAATTTATTAAAGAAGAAGAAGTTCGCAAAACACAAATGGAAAATTAATATTTTGCTAAACGTCGTCCAAATGCTTTGGCTAAAGAAACCTTATATGTTCGGATTGAGATACTTCGCTTCGCTCAGTATGACGAAATTCGGTATAGACAACATTCGTCTGTCATTCAGAGGGATAAACTGTTATTTAACATGTTGCAAATTTACCCGAAGAATCTCTATCAGTACAAATTGTTAGAGATTCTTCTTTTGTATGTTCTATTTTTATTTATTTGTAAAATCCGGCATTGGGTTCGAAAATAGTGTTTTACCGAAGTTTGGCATGAATAATCCAGGATTCCCAAGTCCTTGGAAAGGTGGTCTTGCAGGATGATTTTTTTCAAATTCGGCACGTCCTTCGGCCTTCATTTTTGCAAGTTCATTTTTTTGTTTTTTGTTTAAAATATTTTCAAATTCTTGGCTATTTGCTTTTCTGATTTCGTTTGCTTTTTTCTCAAGTTCTCTTATTTGAGTTGTAATTTCAGCGATTTGCTCTTGTTTTGTTCTTTCAAGCATTTTGGTTTTTGAAATAGCATCGATTTCTTGTCTTTTATAAATAATTTGATCCATAATAGGTTTCATTTGTTCTCTACCTTTTTTATGGATAGCTCTGGCTTGTTCTTTTTGTTTATCTGTTAGGTTTAATCTTTGCTCAAATTTTTGACGCATCATTTCTCTTGATGGAGGTTTTTGTCCAAAGTTTACAGGTGGTTGAGTTTGAGTGTTTGCTAAAGTCGGACTCATTCCACATCCGGCGGAAATTATTCCTATTGCAAATAAGTATGTCAATACTTTTTTCATTTTTATCCTTCCTTATATTTATTACATTAAATCTTTTAACTTTTCTGCTAATTCTTTTTTTGCGTTATATAATCTTGATTTTACTGTTCCTACCGGACAGTTGATTTTTTTTGCACATTCTTCATAAGAATATCCATTGATTTCACAAATCATAATGACTTCTTTGAATTTTGGTTTAAGGCTATTTACAGCTTTAATTATGACTTTTTGTCTTTCAAGACTTGTCGCTTTTGTTTCTGGTGAAGATTTTTGGTCTTTAAGGTTTGTCATAACCAAATCATCCGATGTGGAAGTTGAAAACACCTTGTGATATGCGGATTTGAGATAATCCAAAGAGGTGTTTTTTGTGATACAAGAAATCCAGCTTTTAATAGAACCTTTTTCCTCATATTTTTCAGCATTCTTCCAAATTTTTACATAGACTTCTTGTTCCAAATCTTCGTTATCTTCTTTGGTAATTAGTCTAATTATATTTTTTATATTTTGTTTGTTTTCAGTAATTACTTTGTTAAAATCCATCTACTCAACCGCTATAAGTCCATACGAATCTACAGGAAGACCTAAATCTTCTGAAGATAGTGTTGTTCCATACTTCAACGTATCAGAAACATCTGTGTTGAAGTTTAGAACTCCTAAAGTTGTTCCGCTAAACATAAGCATAAATAAAGCACAAGCAACTTTTATTTTAGCCAAATTTTTTCTGCGTTCTTTAAAATAGGGCTTAACTTCTTGAAGAAGAGCTGAAACTTTTTGCATTTTTTCATGTTCAAGTCTGCAATCTTCGCATTCTTGAATGTGTTCGTTTAATTCTTCTTTCGTTCTAAAAGTAAAAAGTGCTTCGTATTTAGTACATTTATTTTTCATATTTGTAACCTCTATACTTATAAAACGATTGTAATCTAAAAAAGTTCATTTTTCTATTTTTAAAGTTAAAATATGTTTCAATTCCTTGTCTAAAGTTTTTTTTTATTGTAAAATGTCAGATGTATAAGGGGAGAACTTATGGAATTTTTTAGAAAACATCAAAAAATAATTATAGGGATAATATGTTTCACGTTTTTGGCGTGGACATTCGGTTTGATGTTACTTCCACTACTTGTAAAATAGTATAAAAATGAGAAAAATAAATATCTTAAAAAAAATATTAATATGCTGGATTATTCTGGGAACATTTGGATTAGGCGGTGTTTCCTCAATGGTTTGTGCTGCTCCTACTTTACGTCAAAAGTTAAATCAAACTAATGCTAAGAAAAACTATTTCCATCAAAAGAAAAAACAAACAGATATTAAATTAAAAAATGAAAAAGACAAATTGAGTAATAACCAACAGCGTTTAGAAGTTGCTCACCAAGAATTGCAAACTACAACTGTTCGTTATAATAATTTGGTTTCAAATTTGTCTTCTATGGAAAGTCAATTAAATAACGCAATTGCTGAATTCAGAAGTATTGATGCAGCGATGAAATCAAGAATTCGTCAGGTTTATAAGCATCAAAGATCCGGCATGTTTGAACTTATTTTGTCTGCTAAAGATGTAAATTCTCTGCTTGATATGTTCTATTATGAAAAAATCGTTATTAAAGATGATTATCGTAGAATGCAGTTGGTAAAAGCAAAAGCAAATGAAATAGCAAGATTAAAAGTTCAAGTTGAAGCTCAAAGAAGGGCTGTTGAGGCTTCAATTCGTGATATTAACAACCAAAGAGCTGTTATTCAAAGTTCAATTGCAGAAAACAAATCTATGATTGAACGTTTGAAAAAAGATAAAAGCTATTATGAACGTTCTGAAAGAGAATTGGCAAGACAATCTGCAAGTATTGAACATATGATTGCAAGTATGACTAGAAAACAAGGCGGTACCTCTACTGTTAAAGTTTCTTCAACCGGATTTATCAGACCGATTAATGGTCCTATTACATCTCCATTTGGATATAGAATTCACCCTATCTTCAAAAGTAGAATTTTCCACTCCGGTATAGATATTGCCGGTCCAAACGGTGGTTCAATTCATGCTTCTAATGATGGTAGAGTTATTTATGCCGGATGGTATGGCGGTTATGGTAAGGTTGTAATTTTGGATCACGGTGTGATTAATGGAAAACCTATTACTACTTTGTATGGTCATATGTCAGCTGTTCTTGTAAGTAATGGTCAAAATGTTAAAAAAGGTCAAACAATTGGCCGAGAAGGTTCAACCGGATATAGTACAGGTCCGCATTGCCACTTTGAAGTCAGAGAAAACGGAAGACCGGTAAGTCCGTTCGGGTATATTTAAAGAAGAAGGAATTTAGATGAAAAAATATTTATTAGCAGCAGTTTTAATATTAGCATTTTCTAATTCTTCTTATGCAGAGGATTTGGCAGATTCTCCTGTTTCAAATGTTCAGGATGTAATTTTCCGTTCTTCTTTGTCAAATATGATTCCTGATGTTCAAGGTACTCCGGATGATTACGATTATGCTTTTGACTACAATAGCAGTGGAATGGGGTTATCTACAAAAGAACTTGAAGGTAGTAATATGCCGTTTGTAAAACAAATGCGTGTAAAACTTACTAACAAGTTGATGCAAGAAAAAGCCCCAAAAGATAAAGATAAGACAACTTCTGAAAATAAATTCAAATTCTGGGGAAAGAAAAAAGTTCAAGAAGAACAAACAGAAACACTTCCTTCTGAATCTGATTTGACTAATTCTATTCAATCAGAAACTTCTTCAGAGATTTCTGACGATGCTATTTCTTTAGAAGGTGGAGTTAATGAGGAAGTTACAGAAAGACAGTTAATCTTAGATGCCGAGAATGTAAATTACGATGATGAAACAGGGGATATGGTTGCAACTGGCAGACCTATTCTTGTTTTACCTCCTCAAAATGTAAAAATTATTGCAGATAAAATGACATACAATGAAGATTCTAATATTTTAAAAGGAATCGGTAATGTTATTGTGTTTAAAGATGGAATGCCAACTAAGGGTAGCTATCTTGAAGTTGATATGAATGAAGAAACAATGGTTATGGATAACATGGAAACCATTTCAGAAACAACTATTATGGATGCTAAAAAAGGTATTCAAAAAGATGGTTTGATTGTTCTTCATGATGGTAATTTTCATTCTGAAGAATCTCAAGTTTATCGTTTGATGTCAAGAATGGTTGGTCCTCGTTTC
>CALAWF010000182.1 GCA_937894665.1 uncultured bacterium
CCGAACCCCTTATCAAATTTACGTCATTCTGAGGGGCTAACAGTATAGTATGTAATATTATTTAGCAAATTTTCCCGAAGAATCTCTGACTTAGGCGTTCAGATAGAGATTCTGAAATACCAAGTAGGAACAGAAAATTACGTTTCGATTTCTTCTCAACTTATTTTTAGTCAATTCAGAATGACAGTATGGTTTCTTTACGTACTGTCAGAGCTCCTTCGCTCTGCTCAGGATGCGAATTAATTATGTATGTAAAGAACTTATTTCCTTATTCCCTCTTCCTTATTTCCCTTCTAAAAACTTATAGACTTTATCCCATAATATTTTACATCTTGCTTCTTTTGTAATAAAATAATGGCACAGATTGTAATTGAATTAAGAGGAAAAAATAAATGCAAGTATCATTAAATTGGTTGAACGAATTCGTAGATTTATCAAATGTTGAAGCAACTCAAATTGCTCATGAATTAACAATGAGTGGTCTTGAGGTTGAAGCTATTGAAGATGTTAAACCAAGTTTTACAAATATAAAAACTGTTAAAATCGAAAAAATTGATGCTCATCCAAATTCAGATAGACTTCACCTTGTTACTGTGAATACAGGTTCAGGATTGAAAACAGTTGTTTGTGGAGCTCAAAATATTCAGGTAGGTCAAGTTGTTCCTTATGCAAGTGTTGGTTCTCAAGTTTTGGATAGAAAAACAGGAGAAATGTTTACTTTGACTCCTGCGGTTATTCGTGGAGTTGAATCTCAAGGAATGTTATGTTCTGCTGATGAGTTGGGCGTTTCTGAGAGAAATTACCAAGAAGAAGATGGTATTTTGATTTTGAATAGAATTTTTCCGGATGTTCAATTAGGACAGGATGTTAAAGATGTATTGGGATTTGAAAAGGATACAGTTATTGATGTTGCTCCAACAGCTAATAGAGGAGATCAAATGTCAGTTATCGGTGTTGCAAGAGAATTGAGTTCTTTATTCAATACCCCTTTAAAATTTAATCCTGTTGAATGTACAAAAGATTTAACTACTGATAAATTTAAAGTTGAAATTAAAGATAAAGATGTTTGTAAATATTATTCAATCGCACTTTTGAAGAATATTAAAATTAAATCTTCTCCGGATTGGATGCAAAAAAGATTGATTGCATCAGGTGTTCGTGCAATTAACAATGTTGTTGATATTACAAACTATGTAATGCTTGAATATGGTTGTCCTCTTCACGCATTTGATGCTGACAAATTGGATGGTTATTTGTGTGTAAGAAGAGCTGAAGAAGGCGAAAAAATTGTTACTCTTGATGAAGTTGAAAGAACATTAACAACTGATTCTGTATTGATTGCAACAAAAGATAAAGGTGTTTGCTTAGGTGGTGTATTTGGTGGTGCTAATTCTGAAATCGATGATAATACAACATCTTTGGCATTGGAAGCTGCATATTTTACTCCTGCAACAAACAGAAAATCAGCAAGAAGTGCTGGTTACAGAAGTGAAGCAAGTGCAAGATTTGAACGTGGTATTGATATTGAGGCTGTAAAACCTGCTTTGATGCGTGCAATGCAATTGTTGGTTGAATATGCAGATGCAGAGGTTGTTGGAGTTGTTGAAGATGGTGAAAATAAACTTGAACCAATCGAAATTACTCTTCGTTATCCGCAGATTAAGAGAATGTTGGGTTGCGAAATCGCTTCTGATAGATGTGATAATATTTTAGAAAACTTAGGATTTAAAAAACTTGGCGGAAATGCTGCTGCTGCAAAATTCTTAGTTCCAAGTTTCAGAGCTTATGATGTTACAAGAGAAATTGACTTGATTGAAGAAATTGCAAGAATTAACGGTTACGATAAAATTTCTCCAACCTTACCTGCTAAAGCACAAACTCCAACAATTACTTTGGAAGAAAAAGTTATTAAAAGAATCCACGAATTGTTGTTGTCAGCCGGTTTAAACGAAATTCAAACAAGTTCTCTTATTGGTAAACCAATGCTTGACAAGTTCAAAATTGACTATGATGATGAAAACGCCGTAAAAGTTTTGAATGCTGCAAGTGAAGATTATTCAATGTTGCGTCAAACATTATCAGCAAGTGTTTTGAATTGTATGAAATATAATTTTGATAACGGTCAAAAGAATTTCTGGGCATACGAAATTGGTAAGACTTATATCAAAACAGCTCCAGCGGATGAAAAGAATACTGGAGTAAAAGAAACAAGAGTTTTGGAAGGTGTCTTAACCGGCGAAGTTCAAAATTCAAAATGGCAGGTAAAAACTTCAAGCGATTTCTATACTGTTAAAGGTATTATGGAAAATATCTTTAATGACTTAGAAGTTTCAAGAAGAATTAAACTTGCACCATTAGAAGAAACCGAACTATCTAAAGATAATAAAATTCTTCATCCATATAGAACTGCTGTTGTGATGTTGTTAGGCAAAAAGCCTCAACCAATCGGTTATTTCGGACAAGTTCATCCAACTTTGATTGACAAGTTGAAATTGAACCAAGATGCGTTCTTATTTAATTTGAATTTAACAGAACTTATTTCTGCTGTTAAAGAAACTGTTCCAAGATTTAAACATCTTCCACAGTTCCCGGAAGTAAGACGTGATATTGCATTTATTATAAATGATGATGTTACATTTGATGATATTCAAAAGGTTATCAAAAGTTCTGTAAAACAAAATATCTTCAAAGGTTCAGAAATCTTTGATGTTTACC
Organism: uncultured bacterium; assembly: GCA_937894665.1. Taxonomy (GTDB): domain Bacteria; phylum Cyanobacteriota; class Vampirovibrionia; order Gastranaerophilales; family Gastranaerophilaceae; genus Zag111. The sequence continues at coordinate 2,716 of CALAWF010000182.1, forward strand.
AAGGTGAACATGTTGAAGACGGATTCAAGAGTGTTGCTTTCAGAATTAAAATGCAAGACGAAAATGCAACTTTGACAGACGAAATTATTGAACAACAAATGACTTCTGTTCGAGAAAAATTACAAAAAACTTACGCTCAAATTTCATTCAGGGAGTAATTTTATGATGAAAAAATTATTAGTATCATTGTTATTTGTTTTAGCAGTGTTATTTGGCTGTAGCTATGGAGAATCAGTATTGGCAAAAGATGTGCTTCCAATCGGTCCAAATATTGTTACAGTTAGAACTGTAGGTCTATATCAAGTTAGCGACGACGTTACTATTTATAAAGAGCCTCATGATGATTCTATGATTTTGTATCGAGTAAGATGGAATAATGATGAATTTTTCCCAGAAAATATTGGTGCTGAAAAATTTTTCACAGTTTTTTTGCCTGAAAAAGAGTTAGCATTGGTTAACGTTGTTGATGTTACGGATGATTGGGTTGAAATTGTTTATGACAATTCAAATGGAAAAACTGGTTGGATTAAAAAAGATGACCCGTACAAATTTATGACTTGGATTAATTTCTATAATACTTATGGAAAAAAATATGGTTTGAGAATGTTGAAAAGTGTTCCTGCTGTTTGCAAGGATGTAAAATCTGCTCCGGAGGATACGGCTAAAACTCTTTCAACAATTAATATGCCTCAAAAAATTAATCTAAATGTAATCCGTGGTAATTGGGCTTTGGTAAGTGTGCTGGATTTGGATAGATTACCAAAAACCGGTTATATCAGATGGCGTTCAGATGACGGTGTAAGATATTATTTCCCAGAGGTTAAATAGATATATTTAATAAGACTTAAAAGGGCTGTATTTGTGCATTCTGGCATGGTGCAGTCCTTTTTTATTGCTTAAGGGAAAGAGTTTTAACAATTTGTAAAATCATGTAAAATTTTAGCAAAAAATACTTGTGTTTTGTTTTATTATGAATGAAAATACATGAAAAACGGATGTGTGGAATGATAGTAAATAGTGCAACAAATTTTCGAATAGATAAAAGACGACATAAAGAGGAATTATTGTCCCCTCAAAATGAGAGTCAATTTTATTCCCCAAATTTTCAATCACAATACAGTTATCGAGATATTAAGAGACCTTTAAAAACTAATCCTCAGGATTTGAGTTTTAAAGGTCTTTCTTTAGGAATGTATAAAAGATTAGACAAAGTTTATTCAAAATCAGAGTTTGAAAAATTTGCAGATGAATATCTTGGCAAAATGGGGCGTGAACTTTTAGAAGATATTACGGTTAAAAATAAAGCTAGAACAAGCAATTTAATTAAAATTGACCCAAATGACCCAGATAAAATTATTGTTAGTAAAAAAACAATTCCTCATTTGGCTTGGGATGGTATTATTTATCCGTTCAAAATCCTTCCAGGGGATTTGTTGAATGGTACAGTTGAACTTTTGGGCAAAGTTCCTGGGTTAAAAGATTGGTCTGCAAAAACTTTAGAAAAATCTTTCTTCAAAAATATTAGACAACGTTCAAAAATTGATTCAAAAATAAATTCTCTTACAGGGTTGTTAACTTATAGAGATGTAAAATTAAAAGAAGCAGAAAGCTCTTTAGCTAAAAAATTAGGAAAAGAAGTTAAAGATTTAACAACAGAAGAATTAGCACAAGCAAAAGCTAATGCTGATGAAAAAATGGAATCTAACCTTTTCCAAACATTCTTAAAACAGTTTGACCCAAAATCAGGAAACTATGATACAAAACACGAAAGAGCTTTGAATAGATTAGTTTCTGGTTTGCCACCGGCAATTTTCTTGGCAAACGATGCTTACAACTTGTCAAGAATGATGGATGATGATCCAAAGGCTGCAACAAAAGAACAAAAAACAAGATTTAAACAAGAAACAAGCAGAATTTTAACAAGTGGTTACTTGACTTTGATTACGATGGGTGCTTTCCAAAAATTCATCAATAAATCAAAAGCGGGTATTGTATTAACTACTGGTATAACAGTTCTTGTAACTGAAATGTTCTCTCGTTTATCTAACGGAAAACATATCTTCAGATTATCTCCAGAAGAAGCAAGAAAAGAAAATGAACAAAATCATGCTCCTGAAGCAAAAATTAAACCAACTGAAGAGAAAAAACAAATTTCATCTACAGGAAAACTTGATTCATCAAATAAACCAAAGGAACAACAAAAACCATTATTATCTTTTGATACAGTGATGAAAGCATCTGCGGTTATTCTTGCAGCCGGCTATGGAATTAAAGGCTTTAAACATATTCCTGCAATCAAAAATATGGCATTGAAATATTTTGAAAATATGAAAGCAAATAACCCTGAAAAATTTGCAAAATTAGGAATAGGCGATGTAAATGCAGAAAATGCAGTAAAAACTTTTGAAAGCAAAGTTTTATATAGACCTTTTACAAGTGCTTACAAAAACTTAACTTCTCAACAATTCCATGTAGAACCAGAAAAATTTGATGAAGTAATTAAGGTTCTAAAAGAATATGATCCAAAATTCGCAGCAATGTACGAAAGAATTGGAAAATCTGCAACTAAAACAATTGATGGCAAAACATTTATTGACTTAGGAACTAAAGATAAAAAAGTTAAACCGTTGGTTAACTTCGTGATTGCACCGTTCAAATTTATGTGGAATACAATTACACTTCCATATTGGATGGTTGATGAAAAATTGATGGGTGTATTCAGAAAAGCAAAACCTAAAACACCTGCAAAAGATATTGATGCTTTAGCTAAGAGTTTCGATAGAATTTGTAACCAAGCGTTGAAGAAAAATCTTGATAAAGAAAAATTCCACGATTATTTACAAGTTAATTTCTTGAAGGCATTCAACTTAGATTCATTGTCTAGTGTATCTAACGCAGAACTTTCAAACTTGGCAAAAACAGCGGCGTCAATTGCAACTATTTGGTTCTTAATGACAGATAACTACAATATGGTTATGTTGAAATCAAATGGTAACGATAAAGAAGGTGCAAATACTAAATTTAAAGAAAGATTTGTACAAGAAGGTTCAAGATTGTTCTACCAAACATTGTTGATTGACTTGTTCAACTCTACATTCAGAAATCAATATAACTCATCATTACTAGGAATGAGCTGGGTAACATTGGTTGATACAACATTGGGTGAAATGTTGACAAGGTCATCTGTTGGAACCCCAATCAAACCTCATACAAGAGATGAATTGATTGAAATTGAAACTGAACAAAATAATTCAACCGGATTTAAGAAAAAATATTATAACTTTATGCAACGATTGACCGGTAAGCGTTCAATCAAATCATACGAAGTTGCTCCAAAGGGAGCTAATTCAACAACAGCTCCTGCTTCAGTAGCACCTGTTGCAACTTCAATTCCATCATTGAATGGTAATTCAGAAATGCTTGAATCAATAATTAAAAAACAAGCTTAATCAAATAAAAACTTTGGAGTTATATGTTCGGTTAATGAAATTTATTAAGGTTAGAGAGTATAAAATTCTAACCTTTTTTATTCTTGATGTCGATAAGTCATTTATAAGGGAAAAGGAAGAAGGGAATAGGGGAATAAGTTCAATAAAAGTCTATAAGTTCGTTACGGTTACGTCATTCTGAGGGGTAAACTGTAGGGAATGTAATATTATTTAGCAAATTTACCCGAAGAATCTCCTTAAAATTCTTCCCTCTCCTTGGGGAGAGGGGTTGGGTGAGGGGTTGAACAGAGCATATTTAGTTAGAGATCCTGAAACGGTCTTGGATTATTGGCGGGTT
>CALAWF010000183.1 GCA_937894665.1 uncultured bacterium
TCTCCCGCAGCGATTAAAACTTTTTTACCTTCTTGTTTAAATCGCTGCGGGAGATACTTTCAGAGCTGCGGCAGAAGAACAGTTAAATATCTGGTCAAATAGGGCGGGAGCAGATATTGTCCGCCGAGATAAAGCTGATCCAGCTTCGGTTGTATATGAAGCAATTCAAAAAGCAAAAAATGAACAATACGACGTTATTCTGGTTGATACAGCAGGTCGTTTGCAGAATAAGTTTAATCTTATGGAAGAATTAAAAAAGATTAAAACTGTTATTGATAAACAAGCTCCGGAATCTTTACGTGAAAGTATATTAGTTATAGATGCCAATACCGGACAAAACGGACTGCAACAAGCAAAAGTTTTTTCAGAGTCCGTAAACCTTACGTGTGTTGCTCTAACCAAACTTGATGGAAGTGCAAAAGGGGCAATAATTATTGCAATTGCAAAAGATATGAAGTTGCCGGTAAAATTAGTCGGTGTTGGGGAAAAAATGGAAGATTTAAAATCTTTTAATCCGGATGATTTTATCGAAGCGTTGTTTAGTTAAGGCTTCTTGGCTGAACACTTGAAATTCGTATGAATGTAGTTTATAATATAAATATCGGGAGCGGTGCTACCAACACCGTAACCTGTGTTAAGCTAACGTGGCATTCAGTATTTTTGCTGAGTGCCATTTATTATGTATAGAATTAAAAAGATTAATAATAAAGTCAAATTGAATTCATTCATAATTCAGCCCTCCTTTCTCAAAAACTATCAGCTTTAAGCTAACGTATTATTTGTTGTGCTGACGTTTTATTAAAAAGATACAGGCTAGCTCCCGAAGATTAAATTTTCAAAGTTCGTTTTTATTATTATATTACAAATTTATATATTGATAAAATTCTCAAACAATTCATGTCCATATTGAGTCAAAATTGCTTCCGGATGAAATTGAACTCCATAGAGTGGTAATTTGTTATGTTCAATTGCCATAACAATATGGTCTTTTGTTTGAGCCGTAATTTTTAATGGCGGTTTAATTGTTTTTCTATTTGCAATTAGCGAATGGTAACGTGTAACAAAAAACTCTTTTGGTATATTTTTAAAAAGTTTAGAGTTTTCAATAATTTCTATTTCTGAAACTTTGCCATGCATTGGTTCTTTGTCTTTGATTATTTCCGCTCCAAAAAATTGAGCCAAACATTGAAATCCCAGACAAACACCAAGAATTTTTTTTGTTTTATAAAATTCTTTGATTACTTCCATAGAAATTCCTGCGGTATTTGGGTTCCCAGCCCCTGGGGAAATGATAATTGATGAAAAATTTAATTGTTTCAGTTCATTTATGGAGATTTTGTCATTTTCAAATACTTGAGGTTCAATTCCTAATTCTTGTAAATACTGGACAATGTTATAAGTAAAAGAATCATAATTATCTATCAAAATCATAAATGTACCTCTCTCATTCCTCGAACGGAATTTATACAATAGATGTTTTGTGCATTTAATAAATCCTGTTTATAGAGAATTTTTTCTTTGCATTTCCCTTCTTGTAGCATTTTTTGTCTAAATATTCCATTGAGTAATCCGCATTTTACCGGCGGAGTGTATAAAATTCCATCTAAATTTAAAACAATATTGCTCCTTGCCCCTTCTGTTAATTCTCCCTTTTCATTGAAAAATATCTCATCATAAATTTCTCCTTGTTTAATTTTTTCTAATGATGATTTGTAATAAGGGCGGTGGGTTGTTTTATAGTACAAGAATATATCAGAAGAATTTACTGTTTTATCTGATATTATAATTTTTTTTGTATTATTTTCTTGCAATGGTTTGATTACAGTGCTAAAGTCTCCATTTTTAGATAATAGAATTCGATACATTCCATCTTTTGAAAACTCAATATTTTCAATATTTTTGTTGTATTTAAAATCTAGTTTTTTAGCTGAATATTTTAGGCGGGCAAGATGTTCTTTCCAAAGAATTGGTTTCCCGTCTTTAACTTTAAGTGTTTCTATTAGCTTCCAATCTTTCGAATTTTCACTTAGAAAAGCTGTTTTGAGAATAGCCTCATCCCATTCGTTTTTCACATCAGAATCCCATACAACAGCCCCACCTGCTCGATAAGTATATGACTTACTCTCTTTTGTTTTTTGTAAAATTCTAATTGGTACAGAAAATTCACAAAAATCCTTATGAATAAGTCCAATTGCTCCGCAGTAAACATTTCTAGCTCCAATTTCAACATTATCTATAATCCTCATTGTGCTAATCTTTGGTGCTCCTGTAATTGAACCACATGGAAATATTGCTTTAAAAATATCGTAAAGAGTAATATCATCCTTGAGGGTTGATGTTACTTCGGATGTCATTTGGTGGAGTGTTTTATGCGTTTCAATTTCAAAAAGTTTCGGGACTTTAACACTTCCGGTTTTAGAAATTCTTCCTAAGTCATTTCGCAACAGGTCAACAATCATTACATTTTCGGCTCTGTTTTTGATGTCATTGTGTAAGTAGTCTATTTTCTTTTTATCTTCAATTTCATTCAGTCCTCGTTCAATTGTCCCTTTCATTGGTTTCGTATGAATTGTATTCCCCGTTTTCCTAAAAAATAGTTCAGGAGAAAATGACAAAATCTCTTCGTAATCATTTTTTAAAAATGCGTTATATGGTGTTTTTTGTTTGGTTAAAAAATAATTATAAATTTCTTGTGCAGAGTATTTTGTATCAATCTGAAAATCAACGGTATAATTTACTTCATAAGTATTTCCGCAAGATATTTCTTCTTTTATTTGTTTGAATCCTTTTTCGTATTCTGAAAATGAAATTTTAGGTATAGGGAAGAGAAATATTTCTCTAGGTGTTTCAACTTGTTCAAAATTTTTATAATTTGAAAAAACTTCAAAATACAATAATGGATACTTTGACTGAATCTTTTTCCCAAGGAAAATATCCCTTGCTTCGTATCTGATATAGCCCACAAGATAATACTTTTCTTTAAGTTTCTCAATTTCATGAAAAGCTAAAATAAAGCTATTATTATCAAATGCCGTAAGTGTTTTTTCAGGTTTTTCAAAAACTTTGTCAGAATATATTTGCATAAATGAATTATTTCACAAAATTAGAATATATTAAAATTTATTTATTTATCAGCATTAACTTGTAAGGCGTGATAAAATTCAAATATGGAAATTTTAAATAGTGTAGAAACAAAATTAGGAAATACAATTGAACTTATTGGCGAACCTGCAGAAGAAAATGTTTTAATTGTCGGTGTAGTTCATGGAGATGAACCTCAAGGGAAGTATCTGATTGAAGAGTATTTAAAATCGCAATCCCATATGAAGTCGGGGAGGGGGGTAATGTTTATTCCTTGCTTAAATCCTGACGGGTTGCAACTTGGCAGAAGAACAAATGCCAATAATGTTGATATAAATAGAAACTTCCCAACCAAAAATTGGGGAAAAAACGAAGGCGACAATGCAACTTGTGATGATGAAACTACAAATTATTTTGGTGGTAAATCCGCAGGTGGGGAAATTGAAACTAGGTTTCTAATGGATACTATAAATAAATACTCTACAAGTCTTGTTATGACTATTCATGCACCGTATAAGGTTGTTAATTACGATGGACCGGCAAAAGATGTTGCAGAAATGATTTCTAACATTATAAAATATCCTGTAGAAGCTAGTATTGGTTACCCAACTCCAGGGAGTTTCGGAACTTGGGCTGGAGTTGAAAGAAATATACCAACAATTACCCTTGAAATTGATGAAGAAATACCGGTTCAACAACTTGTCAAACCGGTATTTGAAATTTTTGATATGCTTAAATTACCATTGTAAACATTTAGGTAAAATTTTAGCTAAGATAGGATGTCGTGTTTTGAAAGGAACTATTGCATTTTTATCTTGTTCTGCCCTTTGTTGTCTGAACTCTTTTTCTTCTTGAATTGCAAAATCTTTTCTTGTTAGTCCTCCATCATTGTTATTATGTTCAATATGGGTAAGTCTATTTATTTCTTCTTCTGTTGTTTCAATTTGTTTTACAACTTGATTATGCCCTTTGGGTCCATATTTGGCAACTGTTTGTCCTTTACTATTTACAGTAAAAGAATTTACGTAATATCCATTTTCATAAAGTGGAAATTCCATTCCTTGTTCTACTTTGATTGTTCTGGTTTTAGTTTGCCCATTTTTTGCTGTATAGCTGAAAGTTACATTTGACAGTTTATCAGTCATTTATATTCTCCTTTTATTCTCTCATATTTATATAAAGTATATATATCTTAGATAAGTGCTAAATTTTACATAAATATTAAGTTTTGTTAATATCTTCCAAGTTATATTTCCCCTCAAAACTATTGTTTTTAGTGTATAATTAACAATATAGAAACGAGGGATTTTATTATGAAATTATTTAACTCTTACACTAATACTGTTGAAGAATTTAAACCAATTGAAGAAAACAAAGTTAAAATGTATGTTTGTGGTCCAACGGTTTACGATTATGCTCACCTTGGACACGCTAGATGTTATATTACTTGGGATGTTTTATACAGATATTTAAAGTTTAAGGGTTATGATGTTACATATTGTCGTAACGTTACAGATGTTGATGATAAAATTCTTAAAAAGGCCGACAAAGAAGGTAAAACGCCAACAGAAGTTTCTCAATATTGGTATAAACAATTTGAAAACTCAATGAAAGCCTTGAATACTTTAAAACCTGACATTGAACCTTTTGCAACTAAAACATTGGGTGAAATGATTTCTATGGTTAAAACTTTGATAGAAAAAGGTTTTGCTTATGAATCAAACGGAGATGTTTATTTTAGGGTTAAAAAATTCCCTAAATATGGTTATCTTTCAAAACAACCAATCGACCAATTAGAAAGTGGTGCAAGAATTGAAGTTGGCGACCAAAAAGAAGATCCGTTAGACTTTGCGTTGTGGAAAAAAGATGAAAAATTTGGTTATAAATCTCCTTGGGGTGTTGGTCGTCCGGGATGGCATATTGAATGTTCTGCAATGAGTAGAAAATATTTAGGCAAAACAATTGATATTCACGCTGGTGGAGCTGATTTGATTTTCCCACATCACGAAAACGAAATTGCACAATCTGAATGTGCAAATGGTTGCAAATTTGTAAATTACTGGTTGCATAACGGTTTTGTAACAATTAACAAAGAAAAAATGTCTAAATCTTTAGGCAATTTCTTAACTATTGATGATATGTTGAAAAATTATGATGCAAATACTTTGAGATTGTTTATTTTGACAAACCATTACAGAATGCCTGTAGAATTTTCTGACGAAGCTCTAACTTCGGCTCAAGCGGGTGCCAAGAGATTAACAAATGCTAAACAAACACCAATTGACGAAAATCTTGATATTACAACTACAGATGAGTATAAAGCCTTTGTAGAAGCGATGGATGATGATTTGAATACCTCTAAAGCTCTTGCAGTATTGTTTGACCTTGCAACAAGGGCTAATAAGGGAGAAGCCGGAGCTTATACTATTTTATATAAACTTGGTTCAACTTTAGGATTTACTTTTGAAAAAGCTGCTTTATCAGAAGATGAAATTAATAAAGCGGTAAATCATGTTTCAGAAGTTTTAGGACAAGAATTCAAATCTATTGAGGAAGTTCTTGAACTTAGAAAACAAGCCCGTTCTGAAAAGAACTGGGATATTGCAGACAAAATCAGAATTGCTTTTGACGAATGTGGAATTGTCCTAAAAGATACAAAAGAAGGCACAACAGTCGAAGCAAAATAAATATATATAAAATAACTTAGAAAAATAAAGGGTTCGATTTAATCGAACCCTTTTCAATTAATAATAATTTATTTGAGTTATTTATTTAATTCCTTTGTCAACAATTGCTTTTGCTAAAACCCCATTGATAAAGTTTGCACTGTCATCAGTTGAGTATTTTTTAGCAAGTTCAATTGCTTCATCTACAACAACTTTCATTGGCGTTTCTTTGATATAAAGAAGTTCTGAAAGTGCAATTCTCAAAATGTCTTTATCCATTTTTACTAGTCTATCAAAGTCCCAACCTTCTGAATATTTATCAATATCATTATCGATTTCTTCATGGTTTTCTTGATAGCATTGAGCAATTTGGATTGCATAAGTCTTTACATCTCCTTCAGATTCAAGAGTTGTAAATTCTGCAATTTCAAGAGCTAATAAGGCTTTATCAGCAATATCAATCATTTCATTGATTCTACCTGTCATATCTGACGTCATTGGAAGAGGAACAGGAATATTTGTTGCATTCATTGGTCTATTCAAGTTAATTTCGTGTTCTGCCTCATAATCATCAATTTTATTTTTCATATCAATCAAAGAACCAAGTGCCAATTTAAGTTCGTCATGTGCACTGCTAGACAAAATTCTTACTGATTTAAGAACAATGTCATCTAAACTTTCTTTTGAATAGTTTGTAATCTTTTTATCAAATTGAGAAAGCAATATAAATGCTAATTCTCTAGATGCTCTGCGGGCTTGCATATTTTTCTACCTCATAAATTTTTCACATTTTACTTATAAGGCTATGCTATCATGAAAAATTTTTAACCTCAAGAAATTTCTTAAATTTCATTTTGCTGATAAAAAGCGGGATACAAAATTCATCTTGCGTCCCGCTTTAATATTTTAATATGTTAACTTTGCTTATTCAGCATCTTTGTTAATGTCTTTGATGCTCAATGCAATTCTGTGTTCTTGTGGAGTGAATTTCTTAATAAGAACTTCTACACTATCACCAACTTTGAATTTGTTGAATGGGTTAACATTTTCTTCTGCCATTTCAGAAACAGGTAATAATGCTTCAACACCAGGGAAGATGTTGATGAAAGCACCGAAACCGGTAACTTTGTTTACTGTACCTGTGATGATTTGACCTTCTGAGAATTGACCTTCAATTTGTTGCCATGGATCTTCGCCCATTCTCTTTAATGATAATGAAATTCTCTTTAATTCGTTATCAATTTTGATGATTTTAACTTCTAAAGTTTCACCTAAAGAAATAACATCTGAAGGGTGTTTAATTCTTTGCCAAGAAATTTCAGAAATTGGAAGTAAACCGTCGATACCGTTGATGTCAACGAAAGCACCAAAATCAGCGATTCTTACAACTTCACCTTTAACAACTTGACCTTCTTCAAGTTCTGATAAGATGTTATCAACAACTTGATCTCTTTGTTCTGCAACAGCTTGTCTTTGAGATAAGATAAGTTTGTTTTTCTTAGGATCAGCTTCAAGAACTTTAACTTCGATTTTTTGATCTAATAAACCATCGAATGGAGTTCCTGTTCTAAGTTGAGATGATGGGATGAAACCTTTCAAATCAGCTACGTCAACCAATACACCACCTTTAACAACTGAAACAACTTTTGCAAGGATTGTATCGCCTTGAACTTTTGCATCATTAAGTTGAGCCCATGCTTGAGCAAATGCAAGTCTTTTCAATGATAATAACATACCATCTTCATCGTTTTCTTCTTTTAATACGTAGAATTCAGATCGGAAGAGCACACGTCTGAAG
>CALAWF010000184.1 GCA_937894665.1 uncultured bacterium
AAAAAACCAAGGATTGCAGCCGCTAAAGAATACAAAATCGGGCAGCTTAAGAAAAAGTTTAAGTCAAATTTTAGCATTCCGTTTGATTGGGTGTATAAAACAAGTGTTAAAATTGCATAAATTACACTGTATAAAAGTCCAACACCGATTAGTGAAAATGTGTGAACATCTGCAACTTTTTTTTCTAAAATGTCTGTTCCTGCAATTGCGATAAACAATCCGGATACAATTAAAGAGAAAATATATATTGCAATTTGGTTCCATCCGATTGGATTCATCATTTCCAGTCCAAATAGAGGGTCGAATGGAGTGCAAAACCTCAAGAATAATCCAACAAATAAAATACCTGTTAAAAGTTCTACAAATGGGTATTGCCAGCTAATATGTTCGTGGCAAAATGCACATTTCCCTCTCAAAAAAAGATAAGAGAATAATGGTATATTATGGTACCATTTTAGCGGGGTTTGGCATTTCGGGCATTTCGAAGCCGGAAAAACTATTGATTCCTCGCTTACAGTTCTTAAAATTACGACGTTTAGAAAACTACCTATAACAAGTCCAATTATAAATATAAACGCCAATACGACAAGAGAAAATATCATTTTGCCTCCTTTGTGGTCATTTCATTTTCTATAATAATATATAATCTATTTAATGCTCTTTTTAAAATTCTTGAAATTTGAGTAGGTGAAACATGAATAATTTCAGAAATCTCTTTTCTTGAAGCTCCTTCCATATAATATTTAAAGACAACAGTTTTGTCCGGTTCCGGAAGTTTTTTCAGGGCAAATTCTATAACTTTTTTATTTTCGTATGTTTCTTCCCAAGTGTCTGAATCGGATTGAATTCTATCCATTAGTGTTTCAGTGCCTTCGGAAGAATAAATATTTTGATCAAGAGAAACCATATTTTTTATGAGTTCAATATTCATTATTTCTTCAACTTTGTCTAAAGGAAGATTTACATAATTTGCGACTTCTTGAGGGGATGGCGTTTTTGTTCCTCCTTCAGATAAGTCGTCGATAGCTTCTTTTACTTTTGACAAGTTTGTTAGGGTTTCTCGTGGAGTTTTTACGATGTTTGCTTTATCTCTCAAGTAGTGGAGAATTTTACCCTTGATAAATTTGCTGACGTAAGTTTTGAAACTTCCTCGTTCGTTAGTTTCGTATGTGTCGATAGCCTTCAAGACGCCAACGGCACCGACTTGGATTAAATCATCTTTTGAAATAGAGCTTGGTAAGGGATACATTCCAAGTGCAATTCTTTTTACGAGTTTTAGGGATTCTTGGACAAGATTCAAATAGAGGATGCGTTTTTTCTTTTCATCCTTTTCTTCTTTATAACTAAGTATCAAATTTTCGAGTTTTTCTAACTCGGATATTTTTGTTTCCACTTGTTTCCAAAACTCCTCTTTTTATCACTATAGCACAGATATATCGTATTATCTAAATTTTAATTTTATTTAATAAATTTCATCATGCAATGTTTTTATGCTATCATTAGCTTATAAATATATGAATAGGAGCAAATTATGATTACTGTAAAAGATGTTGAACACGTTGCTAAATTGGCTAGATTGGAATTAACAGAAGAAGAAAAAGAATTATATACAAAACAGTTAGGTGATGTATTAAAATACGTTGACCAAATGAATGAGGTTGATACTTCTAATGTTAAACCTATGACTCAAGTTATTGATTTTGTGAACGTAATGAGAGAAGATGTTCCTCATCAAGAAATTTCTAAAGAAGCATTGATGTCTAATGCTCCAGATGAAGAAAATGGATTTTTTAAAGTTCCAAAAATTAATTAGTTTTAGATTTACAAAAGCCCATGAGTTATGTTTTGTTATTTTAACTTGTGGGCTTTATTACTTAAAAATAGGAGTTTATTATAGATGACAAAATATATTTTTGTAACAGGTGGGGTTGTTAGTTCTCTTGGAAAGGGGATTATTGCAGCTTCTTTAGGTCGTTTATTACGTTCAAGAGATTATTCTGTAATTATTCAAAAATTTGACCCGTATATAAATATTGACCCTGGGACAATGAGTCCGTTTCAACATGGAGAAGTTTTTGTAACGGATGACGGTGCTGAAACTGATTTAGACTTAGGACACTATGAACGATTTACCGATACAAGTTTTGGTCAGGTAAATAATGTAACTTCTGGGCGTATTTATCAGGAGGTAATCAATAAGGAAAGACGTGGAGATTATCTTGGAGCTACGGTTCAGGTTATTCCTCATATTACAAATGAAATTAAATCAAAAATTGTTGCTGCGACAAAACAATTTAATCCTGATTTTCATATTATTGAAATTGGTGGAACAATTGGTGATATTGAGAGTTTACCGTTCATTGAGGCAATAAGACAATTTAAGTCCGAAATTGGTATTGGAAATGCAATTTCCGTTCATTGTACTTTGCTTCCTTATTTACCAACATCAGGAGAATTGAAAACAAAACCTTCCCAACACAGTGTGCAAGTTTTGAGAAGTTATGGTATTCAACCTGAAATTCTTGTTTGTAGAACTTCTAAACCTATTCCAAAAACAGAAAGAGAAAAACTTGCGTTGTTCTGTTCTGTTCCAAAGGATGCTGTTATTGAATGTCGTGATATGAAAACGATTTACGAAGTTCCTTTGGCTTTAGAAGCTCAAAATATGTGTGATGTAGCATTGAAGATGCTTGGGATGGAAGAAAGAACTCCAAACTTAACATCTTGGGAAAATTTGGTTTCTAAAATTAAAAATCCTAAAACTTCAGTAAAAGTTGCAATTGCCGGAAAATATACAAAACTTTCTGATGCGTATATTTCTGTTGTGGAATCTTTAAAACACGCAGGTTATGCAGACTCTGCTGCTGTTGAAATTAAATGGATAAATTCAGAAGAATGTGTTGATTATTCAAATTGCAAAAAACTTTTGTCTGATGTAGATGCGGTTGTTGTTCCTGGAGGTTTTGGCGTTCGAGGTATTGAAGGAAAACTTAACGTAATTCGATATGCCAGAGAACATAATTTACCATTCTTAGGATTGTGCTTAGGAATGCAGTGTGCAGTTATTGAATATGCAAGAAACGTTGTAGGTTTGAAGGGTGCTAATTCAAAAGAATTCGATGAAAATCCAACTTATCCTGTAATTGATATTATGCTTGAACAAAAAAATGTTAAAGGATATGGTGGAACTATGAGATTAGGTGCATATGAATGTCATTTGAAACCTGATTCTATTGCTGCAAAGGCTTATGGAACTGATGTAATCTCAGAAAGACATCGTCATAGATACGAAGTTAATAATGAATTTATTGATAAGATTTCTGAAGCCGGATTGGTATTTTCAGGAATGTCGCCTGATGGAATGTTAGCTGAAGTTGTTGAACTTCCAAAATTAGATTGGTTCGTTGCTTGCCAATTCCATCCGGAATTTAAGTCCCGTCCGGATAGACCTCATCCGTTATTTAAAGGTTTGATTGATGCGGCTTTAAAACATTTAGAAAAGAAAAAATAATTTTGTGTAGGAAAATAAATTCTCATTGACGAGGGTTTATTTTCCTTGTATTTTAATAGAACATAGTTTTATGGGGGAGATATAATGACTAATAATGAGGGTTTAAAGAAATTTACTACGGTAAACTTTTTGAATTTTGCATTAGGTTTTCTAGGATTGCAGTTTGCTTGGCAAATGAGAATTATTTTGTCAGGACCTGTAACTGAAAATTTAGGTGCGGATGCTTTTTTGTACGGTTTGATTTGGCTTGCCGGACCTTTTACGGGGATGGTTGTTCAGCCGTTAATTGGTGCTTTATCAGATAAAACAAAATCAAGGTTTGGGAGAAGAAGACCATATTTATTGGGAGGTGCAATTATTGCCTCTATTGCTTTGTGGTTGTTTCCGAATTCCGGAAATATAGCAAATGAATTTTCTCATTTGACAGGTATGAATTTGCCTGTTTGGTCAGGACTTTTGATTGCTGCTGTTATGATTTGGATTATTGATGCTTGTATCAATATTGCACAAGGTCCTTATAGAGCTTTAATTCCTGATGTAGTTTTGCCGGAACAACATGCACTTGCTAATTCTTATATAAGTTTAGCAATTGGTTTGGGTTCAGTAATTGCTGCTGCAACTGCTCCATTTTTGAAAATTGTTTTCCATTATCAAATGTCAGTTAATGCTCAATTTATTATGGCTGCATTAGCTTTTTCTCTTGCAATGTTGTGGACTTGTTTGACTATTAAAGAAAGAAGCACTGCAAATGTAGAAGTTGTTGAAGAGAAAAAAGAAGAAGTTGGATTTTGGAAATCAATGGTTGAATTTTTTGCATTATCTCCAGAAGTTTCAAAAATATGCATAATGCAATTCTTTACTTGGATTGGTATGATGTGTATGATGATATTCTTTACTAATTTTGCTATCCATACGGTTTATGGCGTTCCTGATTTAACAAAATTAACTGCTGATTTACAACAATCATTTATGGCTGCTCAAACATCAGCTACAAATTATTCTTCGATTTGTTTTGCAATATTTAATTTGATTTGTTTTGTGATTGCTGTTCCAATTGGAGTTTTAGCAGGTAAATTCGGTAATAAGAAAGTTCATATCATTTCATTGCTTTCAATGGTAATTGCATATTTAGGGATGGGCTTTTTCTGTACGGTTAAGCCTGTTGTAACTGTTTGTATGGCATTGTCCGGTATTGGTTGGGCAAGTGTTTGTGCTTTGCCTTTTGCAATGCTTTCAAAATACATCAAACCGGGAACAGAGGGTTCTGTAATGGGTATATTTAATATCTTTATTGCAGGTCCGCAAGTTTTTGTTTGTACTTTGGTTGCTTGGATTATCAATAAGTCTGTTCTTTATACAAACGGAATGTATAACAACCATTATGAATATTCTTTCTTTATTGGTGCATTGTGCTTGTTGATTGCGGCAATTATTACTAAGTTTATCAAAGAGTAAGATTATACATATAATATTTTTTAACAAATTTATACCTGATAGCAAAATTTAATATTTATGAGTTTTATACTTCGTAGTAGGTAAAATTTATAAGGATTACAAATGAAGTTATCAGGTTTAAATTTGTATGATGTTCGTTTTACTTCCAAAGACACAAGTAAAAAAGAAAAGCCCCTAGATTTAAGCGACAATGATTTAAAAGACTCTTCTCAAAAATCTTCTAAAAAGGTTATTTTAACCTTATCTGCTCTTGCGGTTGTTGGGGCAGCAGCTTTTGCTATAAGTCGTGGAAAAGGAAAAGTTGTATCTGGAAATTCTGGTTCTGTAAAACCAATAAATACTCATCCTCATACTCCTGATACCTCTTCTGATTCAACAAATTCTCTGTCAAAAGAAGCGAAAGAGGCATTAGATAGTGTTAATAAAGTTTTTGGACAAGAAACAGAAGTTTCTCCCGAAACTATAGATAGAAATATTTTAGTTTCAACATCTGAACAAAATCCGGATTTGGCACGTCTAAACAGTTATTATGAACGTGAAGAAATAAAATCTGATAAATTGGAAGCAAGAAATCGAGAATTAAAAAATACAATAAGACAAAGACTTTCAAATTCAACTGAACCAGATGCACAACTTGGAAACAAAATTGATAATAGAACCAAGACAATGTCTGAGGATGTTAGAGCCGAGATGACTGATTTTTATACACAAATGGCTAGAGAAGCGGATGAAAAAGCTCTTGCTTTGAAAAAGATTGAAGAAGCAAAACAAGCTAAAAAAGATGCAATGCTTAAATTAAAAGAAGAAAATCCTGAAGAATATCACAGATTAAAAGTTGAAAGAAATAAAGCTCAAAGATTAGCAAAACAAGAAAGGAAAGCTAAGGCTATTAAAACAGTTCCATCATATAATGATTTTCATGATGGCATTGTAAAAATCTATCCAACTGAAAATGGCAATATTGAACGAGAATATATTGATGCAACAGGAAAACTTTCTTCTGAAATTCGATATGAAAGAGATAAAGTGGTTAGAACCTCTTATAATGATTTTGGAAAGATTAGCTTTATCCATGATGAAAGATCTGGAAATACAATCTTGAAACATTATGAAAAAAGCGAACGTGGTAAGTACAAACTTATATCAAGAGAAGTTACTAATCCTATAACAGAAACAGTAACTACGACTGAACACTTGAATAATGGTTTAACAAAAATTACTATTGAAAATCAAGAAGCTCGTATTATTTCTATTCGAGATAAAAATGGGCAGATTATTTCTTCTGAAACTATAGATAAAAGTAATCCTCCAGAAAAAACCGCACCTCCAAGTGTTCCGCCAGTAAAAATACTTTCTTCTTGGTATAAGCATTATTTGAGTTTATGTAAAAGTTTCCATGTTTCTCCTCGTCTATGTGGTGTTCGAGGTGGTGCTGGAGATCATTATTATGAATTATGTTTAAGAGTAAATGACCCAGACGGGTATCAATCTTATGTAAGAATTAGAAATTACAGAGCTAGATATAACGAAAAAGCACAACTTTTAGAAGTTTTAGATAAATTGGATAATGGTGGTCTCAGAGTTCCTCTTTCTGATAGTGAAGTTGAACAAATACAAAAACTTATCAAATCAGGTGATGTTCCGGACTCGATATTAAAATCTTTGGAAAAATTGATTTCTGAAACGGAATCTTACAATGCGAACAGAGCATCTCAACGTCAACGGGTGTTAGTATATGCTTAGTAATTTATCAATCAATAATATTCAATTTAATAGTCCATATATAATTCCAAGAACTGGAAATATTTCATCTTTGGGTCAATCTCCTGTAAAATCAGAAAATTCTGAAGTCTTGATGAATCATTTAAAGTATGCAGGAATGGTTTCGTTTGCCGGATTGAATTGTCCGGTAGAAAAATTTTCAACTTCCTTATTAAAATCTTTAGAGGGTTTTATTTCAAAGAATATTCCTGTTGATTCTTCTGATTATATTTTTTTAATGAGAAATCCTCTTGGTTATTATCTTGAATGTGGAAAAGATGTAAATAAATTTTTAAGAACCGGGAGTTTTGATAATATTCATGACGTGGATTTTTCCGAAATTCCAGAATCATTACGAAAAATTTTTCAACAACAATTAGCAGAAAAGAAAGAATATAACAGAACAATTTTAGAAAGTATTCCTATTTTAGATTCAAAATTTAGCTCAAAAACATCAGAACCAATGGTTGTTTTTAGAGATGCTCCGAAGTCTTGGATGGATACGGCTCAAGGCGGTATCCTTCATGACAATGCGTATATTTCAACTTCTACTGAACGAGGTGCTTCTATGGAAGGAATGCTTTCAAATGGAGCAGATAATTTTACATATGAAATTAGATTACCCAAAGGAACTTCGTTTTGGGATTTAACTCACACTCAAGAAAAAGAAATGGTAATTCCTCGAAATTCGGATTTTAAAATTGTTGGGAATGGTATTCTTGAATTGATTTTGAAGAAATAATGTTTTAAATTAAATGACCATTTTCAATTTTGTATATCTCTACATCTTTTAAAAATTCCTCTTCAAAAAGAATTGTATCAACAGAGGTAATTACTGTTTGAGTGTTTTGATTTATAGATTTTAAAAGGTAGTTTTGTCTTAAGTCATCAAGTTCTGCTAGGACATCATCGAGAAGTAAAACCGGTTCATCTCCCGTTTTATCTGTAATTATATCAAGTTCAGATAGTTTTAGAGCTAGAACAATTGTTCTTTGTTGTCCTTGAGAGGCGTATTTTGTAGCTTCTTGGTTATTTATATAAAAAACTATATCGTCCCTGTGAGGTCCGACACAAGCCTGACATCTCCTTTGTTCTTCGATTTTTCGCTCTTCTAACGAGTTTTTGAATGCTAGTTGAATTTGTTCAATATTTTCTGTTTCATTATTTATCCCTAAGAAGTTAGAATCATATTTTATGGATAAGTTTTCAGTTTCGCTGATTGTCCTATGTTTGTCTTGTGCAATTTTCTCAATTTCTTTTAGAAATTTCTTTCGGATATAAATTATATTACTTCCGGTAATAGAAAGTTGCTCGTTATAAACCTCCAGAAGGGTATCGTTAGTTTGTCCTGTTTTTGCACATTCTTTTAGAAAGTTATTTTTTTGAACCCTAATTTTGTCGTATTTTGATAATCTATCATCATAAGCCGGATAAATTTGAGAAATTGCTCTATCAAGCCAATCTCTTCTATCTTGCGGAGCTCCCCTCAAAAGTAGTAAATCTGTGGTTGAGAATAGTACTGTCTTTAGTACAGTTTTGAAATCTTTTATTGTAGATTTTGTTCCATTGATTTTCAATTCTCTTTTTTTATCTGCGGTGTAAGAATAAGATAAATCAATGTTTGTGTTTGATTTAATTATATCGGCTTCAATTTTGAAATAATTTTTATTGAAATTTATAAGTTCGGTTGTATTGGAGGTGCGAGGGGTTTTCAGGCATGAGAGAAAATAAATACTTTCAAGAATATTAGTTTTTCCTTGAGCATTTTTCCCAATAATTAGAATTTTATTTTTATCAAAGTTTAATTCTAATTCTTCGCAATTTCTATAATTTGTAAGTTTCAGTTTCTCCAAATTCATATGTAAATTATACTTCAAACATATGATTTTTATTGAAATATGGACTTGAACCCGAATTTAGTGTATAATGTTTCTGTTGTATATTATGAAGAAGAGGGTAGGTTTAAATGTTACCTGTAATTTCGGAAGATGTTGCAAATACTGCGTTCAGTGAAATCTTTGAGGATATGCCTGCGTGGAGAAAAAGGATGATTCATTATATCAAAGATGAAAATCCTGAAATTAATACTGCAATAATTGAAGCTGCAAATAAGACTGATTTAGACCCTAAAGCTGTTGCATTAGGAGCTTATATGACTTATTTGATGATTGAATTAGCTGCAAAAGAAAATGATGCAATGATGAATTATACAGAATAAAATGGTAGGTATTAATTATGATTATTGAAGATTTATTAAAAGAACTTATGGATAAGAAGGGATCCGACTTGCATATTTCAAATGGATTACCTCCGGTTGTTCGTTTAGATGGTAAGTTGGTTCGATTAGATTATGAACCATTGACATCAGAAGGTGTTGAATCTTTGTTATTCCCTATGATGTCAAATGAACAAAGACGTAAATTAGAACAAGAATGGGAACTCGATTTTTCTTACGGTGTTGAGGGCATCGGGCGTTTCCGTGTGAACTTTTACAAAGATAAGGGTTCTTATGCTGCTGCATTCAGAACGATTGCGACAACAGCTCCTCAATTGGAAGAGTTGGGTATGCCTCCAATCGTAACAACAATTGCTGATAAACCTAGAGGTTTGGTTCTTGTAACTGGTCCTACAGGTTCAGGTAAATCAACTACTTTGGCTGCTATGATTGACTATATTAATAGAACAAGAGCAGAACATATTTTGACTATTGAAGATCCGGTCGAATTTGTTCATACTTCAAAAGTTTCAGTTATTCACCAAAGAGAATTGGGTATGGATACAAGGTCATTTGCCAATGCTCTTAAGTCAGCCCTCCGTGAAGACCCTGATATTATCCTCGTAGGTGAAATGCGTGACCATGAAACCATCGCTTTAGCACTAACCGCTGCTGAAACTGGTCACTTGGTCTTCGGAACTTTGCACACATCTTCAGCTTCACAAACAATTGACCGTATTATCGACGTATTCCCTGAAGGTCAACAACAACAAATTCGTGTACAGCTTGCTAACTCTTTGGTTGCAGTATTTGCTCAAACATTGCTTCCAAAACGTCAGCCGGATGGTTCAAGAAAAGGTCGTGTAATGGCTCAAGAAATTATGGTTGTTACACCAGCGATTGCAAACCTTATTAGAGAATCTAAAGCTGCACAGATTTATTCAACAATTCAAACAAGTACCGGTGCTGGTATGCAGACTCTTGAATCATCTCTTGCCGCATTATTCAAAAAGGGGCTTGTAACTTTGGAAGATGCTATGTCTAAATCTTCTAAACCAAATGAATTGAAACGTTTAATTCAAGGTGGTTAATCTAGTATAAAAGTATAATGGAGGTTTTCAAAAATGGCATCAATAGTAGATTCTTTAAATGAAGCATTTTTAGATTCATTTGCTCCGTTAAAGTTAGTGGGTTTTGCAATCCCTGTATATTTTGCTATTACGTCATTTATGGATGGAAACCTCCCTGTACTTTATATTTGGGATACAATTATTGCGATTTTATTTTTGGCTCTTTTAACTCAAGGAATTTATAATGTAAGACGAAGTAAACGGGAAATCTTATCCTTAAATCCTTGGGCGTTAGTTAAAGATCTTGCAAAAACTGTAGTTGCGGTTGTTCCTAATGCTATTATCTGGATTGGTGCAGGTTTTTTACTTGTGAAAAATGTAACTATTCCTATAGATGTAGATTGGGCTCAAAAAGTTTTTGTATGGATTGTATTTATTATTGTATATGCAATTGTAATGACGTCTTATTTATCTTTTGCAAAGACAATGAAAGTTGTTCAAGCATATAATTACAAAGTAATTTTTGACTCTTGTGTAGATGTTTTGATTGCGTTATTTTTCTTTAAATTACAATTAGCATTGGTACAAATTGTTTTGTTTGGTCCGGTTGCATATTTGTATTCATTCTTTAAAGTTCCATTTACTCATTGGGCTTTCTTATTCTATGCTTCAATTGTTGCAGTTGTTGATTTGTCTATTACCGCAAATTATTTAGCTCAAATTGCTTATGAATGTATTCCTGGAAATAATGAGGAATATGATAATAATTACGATGCTCCAATTGATTTGATTGATGAAACTGCTGAACGTTTGAATGGACAATAATATATTGTTATTTGTTCATTTCTCTTAGTTTTTTCAGTTGATCTCTAATTTGTGCAGCTCTTTCAAAGTCTAAAATTTTAGCAGCTTTGTGCATATCTTTTTCAAGTTTATCAATAAGTTTTGGTAAATCTTTTTTGTCTATGCCCATATCGACCATTTCTTCTGCAACAATATCTTCCAAATCTCTGTAACTTGCAACAAGAGATAATAAATTATTTTCAATAGGCTTTTTGATTGTTTGGGGGATAATTCCGTATTTTTGGTTATGTGCAATCTGTATTTTACGTCTTCTTTCTGTTTCTTTGATTGCTCTATCCATGGAATCTGTAATTTTATCAGCGTACATGATAACTTCGCCGCAAGCATTTCTTGCAGCACGTCCAATTGTTTGGATAAGACTTGTGTCAGATCTTAAAAATCCTTCTTTATCTGCATCCATAATTGCGACAAGTGAAACTTCCGGAATATCAAGTCCTTCTCTAAGTAAGTTAACGCCAATCAATACGTCAAATTCCCCAAGTCTTAAATCTCTAAGAATTTCAACTCTTTCGATTGATTTTATTTCACTGTGCAAATAGCGAACACTGATACCTTCTTGCAAGAAGAAGTCTGTTAAGTCTTCTGCCATTCGTTTTGTAAGAGTTGTGATTAAAATTCTTTCGTCTTTGTCTGCTCGTTTTTTAATTTCTTCTTTTAAATCTTGAATTTGGGTATCAATTGGACGAACAGATACTTTCGGGTCAAGCAGACCTGTTGGTCTGATGATTTGTTCTACAATTTGTTCGGATGTTTCCTTCTCGAATTCTCCTGGGGTCGCAGATATATACACCTTTTGACCTACTTTAGCATAAAATTCTTCATTTTTTAGAGGGCGGTTATCTTTTGCACAAGGTAATCTAAATCCGTAATCAACGAGAACTTGTTTTCTTGCAGCATCTCCGTGGCTCATTCCTTTAATTTGTGGAAGTGTTACGTGGGATTCATCAACAATTGTAAGAAAATCATTTGGAAAATAATCAAGTAAAGTTGCAGGAGCAGAACCTGCCGGTCGGCGTTCAATTATTCTTGAATAATTTTCTATTCCTGTGCAGTAGCCCATTTCTTTCATCATTTCAAGGTCATATTTAACTCTTTGCTCTAGTCTTTGAGCTTCGATAAGTTTATTTTCATTGTTAAGTTCAACAAGTCTATTTTGTAGTTCTTGCCTTATCATATCAAAAGTTTCTTCTTCATTTTCATCATCCGAAATATAATGAACAGCAGGATAAATCACAACAGATTCCGGAGTTTCAATAATTTCACCAGAAACATTATCGATTTTAACTATTTTTTCAACTTCATCTCCGAAGAAATAAATTCGGGTTATTATTTTTTCGTAAGCAGGCATAATTTCAACAATGTCGCCTCTGGCTCTAAAAGTTGAACATTTTAACTCTAAGTCATTTCTTTCATATCGAACTTCTACTAAATGCTTTAAGAGTGCATCTCGGTCAATTTCATCTCCTACTTTAACTTCTATTGCTCCCCTAAAATAATTTTCCGGTAATCCCAAGCCATAAATGCAACTTACAGAAGAAATTACAATTACGTCATCTCTTTCATAAAGACTCCTTGTTGTATTGTGGCGAAGTCTATCAATTTCTTCATTGATAGAAGATGATTTTTCAATATAGGTGTCTGTTCTTGGGATATAGGCTTCCGGTTGGTAATAATCATAATAGCTGATAAAGTATTCAACTGCATTATTAGGAAATAATTCTTTAAATTCATTATATAATTGAGCTGCAAGTGTTTTGTTATGGGCGATAATGAGGGTTGGTTTTTGGACTTTTTCAATTACATTTGCGATTGTAAATGTTTTTCCTGAACCTGTAATCCCTAATAGTGTTTGGGTGTCATAACCTTTGTTTATCCCTTCTACAAGTTGCTCAATAGCTTTGGGCTGGTCACCTGAGGGTTTATATTTTGAAACTATTTTGAATTCGTGATGATCTCTCATACTTTATATTCTAGTACAAATTTATTTTATTTGTAATTCAATAACTTCTTTTCTTGCTTTCAGTTGAAAAATAGTGTATTATCGGAATATATAAAGGAGTGAATGTGTTATGGATAAAATTATTGAATCGTTCAAAAATCTATACAAAGGTGAAAATATTGTAAAACAGCATATTTATATCGCATTGTTATTTTATTTACCTTGTTTAGCTGCAACAATTTTACAATTTCTAGACAAAAATTCTAAAAAAGAAGAGATTGCTCTGATATTAATTAGTTCTGTTATTGTTGGATTACTGGCGATTGTTCCTATTTTTATTTTACAAGGATTGTGGGCAAAATTTATGAATTACCGATTTGGTGAGGCTTACGGAATACCGAAGTTGTCTTGGGATTGTCTTCGCTGTGGTTTAAAAATGTTTCCTCTAACTGTTGTTTGGGGATTGTATATTTGTATCCCAATTTTAATTTACTTAGCTTTGATTTTTCTTGGGTTGGGATATGTAATTCAAAACTCAGATACTGTTATGGTACTAGTTTCATTTTTGGTAATGATTTTAGCGGTGATGTTTTTATTTGTTCTGCTGTTTATTATTTCGCCATTTGTTAATATGGTATTTATGAAATATTGTGAAAAGTTTGAATATTCAAAAGATTTATTTAATCCTTTATTACCGTTCAAGTTTATGAAAAGAGCTTTTAAGGATTCAATGTTTGTAGCATTAAAATTTATTCTTGTTGGTATGGTTACTGGTATTGCAGGGCAACTTCTTACTTTACTTGCGTTAATGATTTTAGCTATTATTGCTATTCCTTTTGTGATAATACTTGTATTTTGGAATGAAAACATTTTAAATTCTATGGCACTTGCAATTCCGGTTGTTATGATTTGTGCTGTTGTTGCCATTATTCCTGCATATATTCGCTGGATTACAAATCTTGCTTATGTTGATTGCTTAGAAGAAGTTTATGTAGATAAATTTTTAATAGAGGAATAGGTTTAAGGTTAAGAAAGTTGCGGCGGAATGAAATCATTCCGCCGCTTTCTGTTATTTATTATTTGATAATATTAAAATATTTTTTATAAATTCAGTTTTTTCATTTTGGGTATATTCTTTGTTTTTTGTTTTTGACTCAAAATATTTTTCTATCATATTTTTTTGTCTGTCAACAGAAAATTCTTCCCAGTATGGAGTTTTTCTAATTTTGGATATTATTTCGGTTTCAAGGTTCTCAAATTTCGGTTTTTCAATTTTCGGCTGTGAAGTTTGTTCAATTATAACTTCATTTGCCGGTTTTGAGATAAATTGAATATGTTGTTCTTCTAAATTTTTTTCTATATTACTTTTTTCAAAAATGTTTTTTGTTTTAAGTTCTTCTTTAAACCGTTCTGCTAATCCCATTTTGCTCCTTTAATTATTTAAAATGTTTTCGAATTTTTCTACCATATTTTGTTTGTATAAATTATCTGAAATGTACTGTGCTAAATCTTTGTAGCTTTGTGCAATGTTTGTAGAATCATTGATTTCACTAACCGGAATTCCTTTGTTTATCGCCGTCATTATTGCAAAGTAGTTATTTGGAATTTTCCAATAGATTTTTTTTGATAATACTTTTTCAACATCAGTTTCTTTTATTTCATCATTTTCCATATACCTGTTAACAACAATTTTTACTTTTTCTTTGTCGTATCCAAGTTTTTCAAAGAGTTCTAAACATCTTTGTGTATTTCTTAATGCTGGCAAGTTTGCAACTGTAACAAGTAATAGTAAGTCTGAATTATCAAGGGCAGCGATGTTTTTTCCTTCAAAACTTGCTTCAGCATCAACAATGATATAAGAAAAAGTTTCTTTTAATGTGTTGAATAATTTTGTAATTTGTCTAGGTTGAATATTATCAGCCTGCTTGAAGTATGGAGGGTCTGCTAATACATATAGGCTTGTTTTTTTATATCTTTCTAGTGTGCTTAATAAAAATGTTTCATTAATTTTATCTAAATTTTCAAGCATATAAGAAATGTTAAAAGATGGTTTTAAATCTAAAAATGTTGTTATATCACCCATCTGAAAGTTTAAATCAATTAGAGCAATATTTTCTTTTGTGATTTTTGAAAGTTCCAGTGCCAAATTTGTTGCTAAAGATGTTTTTCCTATTCCACCTTTATTTGAAAATATAGAAATAATTTTGCAGTTATTTGTTTTTTGGGTTTCATTAAATTCTGCTAATAATTTGTTTAAACTTTCAAAAAATTCACTTTTAATAATAGGGATAGGTACAAATTCTTTAGCGCCGGCTCTCATTATTTCAATAATCAAATCAACTGAAGGGTTATCTGATAGTGCTAAAACTTTACAATTTTTGCATTCTTTTGTTATTTTTAAAATAAGATCAAGTTTTTTTGCTTTATATGTTGATAAGTCTGCAAGTAAAATTGATTTCCCTTGATAATTTGCTATTTTTTTGAACGCTTCAGAGTAATCGTTTTCTTGGCAAATTTCAAGATTTTCAAATTCTCCGGCAAAAAGTTTCATAACTTCTGAAGTGGAGAACTCATCTGATAAAATAACTGTAAAAATTTTATTCATATCCATCCTTTAAGGTCTATATCCCTAATTTAAGTATAGCATATGAATTCCATTTTACGCAAACAATTTCTCAAAATAAAGCCCCGTATAAGCGGATTTTGTTACCTGCTTGGACTCGCAGGTGGGTGAGAACCCGAATTCATCCGTTTCCCGCTGGCGATAGAAGTATCGGCGGGTGTACTTCAAACATTCTGGAGTTAACTCTCCCTATTTATATAAATGTAGGAACAAAATTAACGCCTATACCGAGCTTCTTCTATTATATCATATTTTTAATATTTTGACAATCTAATCTACTTGTTAATTCATTTTTAGAACACTGTTTACATATTTTTCGGCAGCATCTGCTTGAGCCATTGCTTGATTAATTCCGCTCATATCTTGAGATTGTTGAACCATTCCAACCGGAGAAGGAATATATGTTCTTACAGGTTCTTTTTCTTCGTTTTCTTTAACAGGTTTTGCTCCTTCCGGAGTTTCTGTTGTTTGAGTTGTATTTTGCGTTGTTGAACTGTTTGAAGTTGATTGTGTTTGTGTATTTGTACTGTTAACCGGATGTCCATTAATAGCGTTGATTCTTTGTTTAATCAAGTTTGAATCCGCATATTGATTTGGATTTCTTGGAGGTCGAGGTTTGTTTACATCCGGAATATTATTCTGTGGTTGTTGATTTTGCCCTTGAACTTGTTGAGGATTTTTATTTTCTTCAGGTTCTTTGTCTTCATCTAATACAGAATTTGTTGGTCTCCCAAAGATTTTGTGAACTGTTTTAGTTGTTAATTTGGCCAAAAATGGTGAAATCATTAACATTGGGATTGCAAATCTAAGTGGAACTCCTAAAATATTTCCATTTGCACATTTTCTCAACCAGTTTAAATTCATTCTGCTTGTTGATTTGTAGGCAGGAATTCTTTCGTTCCCTAAGTTAATTATTTTACCAATTTTGAAGCATAATTTGTTGAAAAATCCTTTTACATTTTGTTTCCCAAGTAAAACATCAAGTCTTTTTTGGGCAAACTTATATGCTTTTTTGTTATTTAACAAACCCGCAGCGTGTTTTGCTTTAAATTCTTCAATTCCTTTTCTATATGCTTCAATTGCAGCGTTGTCTTTAAGTCCAAGGTATTTTAAACCTCCAACTTTATGCATAGCCATAATTCCTACAGAAAGAGCAATGAAATATGTGAAGTCATTTACAAATCTTTCTGCAAGGGTTTTACCTTTTTCTCCTTTAGGGGCTTTAATTGTGTGGTATAACATATCTGCAAAGATACCTGCCTGCATTGCTACTGCAAGTTTTCCTCCTGCAAATCTGTTTGTTGTTCCTTCAGAGAACCACCCTATAGATTTTGGTAATGCTCTTCCAAGTCTTGTACTATTCCCTTGACCTAAAACAGCTGTTAGTTTGTTCTTGCATTCAGATGTTTCGACAGTTCTTCCAATTGCACCGTTTATAAATTTCCCTATTTTCCCAGGTATTCTCCAAATTGAAATTTTGATATTATCTGCTTTAGACAAGATTTGTGATAATTTTTCGGTATTATCAACGTATTTCCCAGCTAATTCATTATATTCTCTTAAGGATTTAAACCCTAGTTTTTTGACTTTTAAACTTTTTGCAAGTTTTTCAAGCCCTTTCATTCCTGTTTTTGCTTCAATTTTTGAAATGATTTTTGAATCTGCTCCAAGTAATTCAAGTTCTTTTTTCTGTAGAGCTAGTGCTTTTTCTGCCTTAGTTTTTCCTTTTAGAGATTTAACAAAACTGTTAATTTCGTCTTGAGACATTTTTCCATATTGTTCGAGTCCTTGATAATAATTAAATTTTGGACTTAATGGAATTCCGAAAAATGGATCTTTAATTTGTCTGCCAGTTATAGGAGACATATATGATTTAAAAACTTGTTCAATATCACTTGCTAAAAATCCTTCCGGACCTTTCGCTGCAGATTTAACAAGTTCCCATTCAGGTCTTGAAGAGAAATTTTTCAAAGCGTTTGCTATTTTACTTTTTTTTGCAAGTTCTGAAGTCCTTTGGTCTATCCAATCAAAAGCAGATTCAATTCCTCTGCCTACTTTGGTTTTTGTTGAGAATTTATCTCCCATAGCTCCTAATTTCCCAAGTATGCTTTCGGAATATTCTCCTGCACATTTTGGATTAAATTTATCCATTCCATAGTTAATTCCTAACCAAGCAGCTGTACCAAGTCCTAATGTTGCAACCGGATTTGATTCTTCGGATGCTTTTGCTCGATTGGCAAGGTAAGAATTATCTACAGATTGTTTAATCTGTTCGCTTCCTGCTCCTTGCATTGGAGGTTGTGTTCCATTAGGATTTTGTTGAAAGTTTACTTGGTTTTTGGGTTGTAAACTTGGTATATTTACTGAATTGATTGATGTATCAGACATGCGTATTCTACTTCCTTGTTTCCCTACAAGTATATAAAAACATTTTACGACGAGAAGTTGCTATTTTATTACAAAATTTTTTCTTATGTAAAGATATGTAACAAACTAATCCAAAACTGAAATTTGGGAGTTCGTATATACTTTATATATACAAGAGAGATAAATAAACAAGAGAGGCTTTAAGATGGCAGTTGCAAATTTAAAAAAAATTGATAGTAAATTGAAAGATTTATACAAAGATCAAGTTACAAATGCAGTTCCTGCAGCTTCGCAAGAGCCATTTGTTGATAAATCAGATTTGTTATTTATGCAAATGAATTTTATTGCAGCATATAATAAACAAATGTTACACATTGCATAACAAGTTTTATTTTATATTTTAACTCCAATTTAATTTTTCCCCTACAAATTTTTCCCTGATTTCAAATGAAGTCAGGTTTTTTTTATGGAAATTAGTAGTTATATTTCCCTTTAGATGCTCTATCCATTTCTCGTTTTTGATCTTTTTTAGCAATATCATCTCGTTTGTCGTGAAGTTTCTTACCTTTTGCAAGTCCGATTTCTACTTTTGCAAAACCTTTTGTTATAAAAACTTCGAGAGGAACAATAGTATAACCGTCTTTTTTAATTTTTGAGTGCATCTTAAGGATTTCTTTTTTAGTTAAAAGGAGTTTTCTTGTCCTTTCTGCTTTGTGGTTATATCTGTTGCCTTGTTCATAAGGAGAGATGTGGCAGTTGTATAGAAAAATTTCATTATCTTCAATTTTGCAGAAACTATCTTTGAGGTTAATAGCATTTTTTCTAATGGATTTAATCTCTGTTCCGGTCAGCACAATTCCTGCTACAAATTTTTCGAAAATTGTGTAGTCGTGAAAAGCTTTTCTATTTGTTGTTACAACTTTTTTATCCATAGCTTGATTATACCATAGAAAATTATGAATTTGCTATTCTCGCTCTTTCTTGTTTTATGGTTTCGGCTAATTCAGATTCTACGGTTTTTATTTTATTTGGGAAATCATGTTTTTTTATTTCAAATTTTGGAAATCTCTCTAATGTGTTAGTTTTGAAAAATTTATCCATTTCTGTTTTGCATTTGTTTCCAATTCTATTTCCATGAAGTTGTTCTGTCATGTAATATCTGAAAAATTGAAGTAGATCAATTTTTTCTTGTGATGGACGACCTTGTAAAAACATTTTCAATTCTTTTTGAGTGAATTTATTAGTTCCAGCAATATTTTGTTTGTAGAAATTAAAAAATGTTTTTGCATTATATTTCTTTATTGCTAGTTCTCTTTTAGCAACTTTAGGGTTAAATATCTTATTAAGGAAAGAAAAAGCTATTTTCATAAATACAGGTGTTGCGGTTTTGGGAATTGTACCAATTGACTGAGAAAGTGTAGATGTTGGAATGAAAAATGCATATCCTACTAGGGTTGCTGGTGCTACTGGAGTTATATTGAGTGCAATATTTCCAGTTTTTAAACCAGCATTAGGCATAGGAATAATTTGAACATTCTTAGCCTTAGCTGTTTGTTTTAATGTATTCACAAACACTTTTGTGGTTACATCTCCGTAAGTGTTATACATTGCTTTGATATTTCCAAAAAAGTTGTCGCTTGTTTGAATTGCTTTATCTAACCTTTGTTTTGCAGAGCCCTTTGCTGCTTCTAGAGGTAAATGAGATAGGGCGTGGTTAACTTTAATATTTACGTTTATCATAGTACTTATTATAAATATTGTGAAAATAAAATTTGCTAGTTATATAAAAAACATTTACATTTGTGAGTTGTGCTGAATTCTATTTCGTCAGGTATTTCCTTCTTGCATTTATCCACTACAAATGGGCATCTTGTATGGAACTTACAGCCTTCCGGAAGTTTTTGCGGGGAAGGTAATTCTCCTTGTAATTGAATTTTTTCTTTATTACTGTTTGTATTCAATTCCGGAACGGAGCTTAACAATGCCTTGGTGTATGGATGTTTCGGTTCTGCAAAAATTTCTTCTGTTTTTCCAATTTCAATAATTTCTCCCAGATACATAATTGCAATTCTATCAGAAAGATATTTAATTACCCTCAAATCGTGAGAAATGAAAAGGAATGTCAAATTGAAATCGTCTTTTAATTCTTTTAAAAGATTAATTATTTGGGCTTGAATACTAACATCTAAAGCACTTACAGGTTCATCAGCAATGATGAATTTGGGATTAAGAACAAGTGAACGGGCAATTGCAATTCTTTGTCTTTGACCTCCTGAAAATTCGTGTGGGTAAAGTTTTAGACAATTTTTATCTAGTCCTACTTTTGAAATTTTTTCTTCTACAATTTTTTCAATTTCGTCTTTTTTTAATTTTGTATTTATTTCAAGTGGTTCTCTTAAAATTTCTCCAATTTTCATTTTAGGATTTAGGCTGGAATATGGATTTTGAAAAATCATTTGAACTTTTGTATAAAAGTTTCTAGAATCTTCTTTACTTTTTAAATCTAGAATATTTATATCGTTAAGTCTGATTTCTCCTTTGGAAAGAGTAACAAGTTTCATAATAGTTTTTGCTAAAGTTGATTTTCCACAACCTGATTCCCCCGCAATTGCAAGAATTTCACCTTCTTTTATATCAAGTGAAACGTTATTTACTGCATGAACAATCTGTGGAGATCCTAAAATTCCCTTTTTAGTTTGGTACTCCACAGATAAGTTTTTAATAGTAATTAAATTTTTGTTCATAATGAAAGTTTATCCTGAACTTGTTTATAAAACAATTATACTTTCAGCGGTATTATTCTCCTAAAAGAATATTATCAATCAATCTTACTCCGCCAACTTTGCAAGCGATAAATACTCTTGTATGGTCATCAGCAGTTGTCATTTCGTCTAGGTTTTCTTCATTCATGAATGCAAGATATTCTAAATCATGATGTTCATTTAAAAATTGATAAGCTGTTTCTTTCAATGCTTCAATATCGGTTATGCCTTTTTTATAACAATTTTTGATATTATTTAAGATTTTGCTTAATACGAGGGCTTGAATTTTATCTTCTGCAGACAAATATTTATTTCTTGAACTCAAAGCTAATCCTGATTCCTCTCTAACAATAGGGCAAGGAACAATTTCAACTGGAATGTTCAAGTCTTTAACCATTTTTTTGATAATAATAAGTTGTTGAGCATCTTTTTGTCCGAAGAATGCAAAATCCGGTTGTACAATATTAAATAATTTATTTACTACGGTACAAACACCATCAAAATGTCCAACTCTTGATTTCCCGCATAATTTGTTTACATAGAAAAATGGTGGGATAACGTATGTCAAAAAGTCATTTGTTCTCATTTGGCATTCTCCGTACATTTCGTTTGGAGTTGGAGCAAAAACTATATTTACACCGTTATCTTCACATAACT
>CALAWF010000185.1 GCA_937894665.1 uncultured bacterium
TTACAACATTAGAGCAACTGTAAGTCAAGTATGTTTGTTAATATTTTTTACATTTACTATTGACTTATAGTAACTCTAATTTTTTAAACTAAAAATAAAAGGAGATATTTATGAACAAATTTACAAAAGAAAAAGTATTTTTTAAAAACGGTATCTACAAAGTTGCGGCTGAATTATTTAAACCGCAGAATTTTGATGAAAATAAAAAATATCCTGCATTCGTTATCTGCCATCCGGGCGGCGGTGTTAAAGAACAAACATCTGCCCTGTATGCTCAAGGTTTAGCTCAAAAAGGATATATTGCTATGACATTTGATGCTACGCATCAAGGCGAAAGTGAGGGAGAACCAAGACTTTTGGATAATCCTTATGAAAGAAGCGAAGATATAAGATGCGGTGTTGATTATTTTACAACACTGCCTTTTGTGGATAGAAATAGAATCGGGGCAATAGGTTCATGTGCAGGTTCAGGTTATGCAATTTTTGCAGCCTTAACTGACAGGAGAATAAAAACAGTTTGTGCAATATGTTGTACTAACCCCGGAGATACCAGCCGTCTTGGATGGGATGGCAAAAGAAGCGTGGAAGAACAGATAAAAAGGCTTGATGAAATAGCCAAACAACGAACAATAGAGGCAAACGGAGGAGACATTAAATATATGCATTATGTTCCTGAAATTGATGAAATAAATGAAAATACCAATCCTGATATGATTGAAGCAAATGATTATTACAGGAATGAAAAGAGGGCAAAACACCAGAATTCACCTAATAAATTCAGATTAACAGGGCTTGCTAATCGTATGACATTTGATGCCTATGAATTTATACCTGATTATTTAGACAGACCATTTCTTATAATTGCAGGAAGCAAAGCTGGTTCATTGTGGCAGAGCAAAAAAGCCTATGAATTATCAACCGGACCTAAAGAATTATATATAGTTGAAAGTGCTGGTCATTTTGATTTTTATGACAATCAAAAATACATTAATATGGCACTTGATAAAATGGATGAATTTTTTAAAAAAGCGTTTCAATAAACAAATAAAACCTGCCTTAATTTTCGGCAGGTTCTTTTTTATAAATATTTAAAGGATTCCAAGGGTCAGGAACATTGTTTTTCACAACAGTGTTATAATGTCCCTTTTTACGCTTTAGAAGTTCCTTTACTTTTTTCAGTTCTTCAATTTGTTGGTCGATGCGTTCTTCCTGAGTTTTTATTAAACCAAGTCTCTCATTTATTGTAGAATCGCCTTTTAAGCATAAATCGTTATATAATTTAACTTCTTCAATAGGCATACCTGTTTTTCTCAAACAAATAACAAGCTTTAGCCATTCAATAGTGTAATCAGAAAACATCCTTACATTTGCCCCTTTTCTTTCAACAAAAGGAATAAGTCCTATGTTTTCATAATATCGGATTGTATAAGATGATATGCCGAGTTTATCCGAAACTTGCTTGATTATATATTTGGGTGTTGTATCAGGTGCTTGTGCAATAACTGTTGATTCTGTCATAAATTTTCTCCGTCAGTATCTTAGCATAAACAAGGATAAATTACTTACGGTAGTAAAATAACTTTCTTTGCTAATTTTATTAATACTAGCACTTTTTCAAATTTCTTGCCGAAAATAATCAAACCATCTGTATCAAAGAATCAAACCATGTGTCTGTTTACAATTTTCTAAATTTTTAATTAATTTTGCCTCTATTGTTAAACACGTTTATTTTTTAGCTATTGGACAAAATGAGTACAAAAAGCCCAATTTGAAATTTCTTGTATTTTGAGATGTGTCGAATTATCTCTGAGATTGATATGCGTTAGCCGGTGTGGAGCAATACGCACGGCGACGTTGAGTCGGCGGAGAAGTTGCGAAACATAATATCACCGCCGTAGCAATCTTTGATTGCACAGGA
>CALAWF010000186.1 GCA_937894665.1 uncultured bacterium
GGAACGGCGTTGGAGAAGACGGGCTGACCGCCTTGAATCTGGTCTTGCCCCTGTTTAATATCATGAATGCCACGGGCTTGATGATTGGCATCGGCGGAGCAACGAAGTATGCCATTCACAAGGCAAGAGGCGAACGGGAAGCCGGCAGCCAAATCTTTTTCCATGCCCTGTTGCTTGCCGGAGGGGCAAGCGTGATATTCATGCTGATTGGGCTTTTGGGCTCTGACCCAATCTGTCGCTGGCTGGGAAGCGATGCAGCGACGCATGATATGATGGTGGTATACCTGCGGACGCTGTACTGTTTTGCACCGCTGTTCCTGTGTAATCAGCTGTTTGCAGCGTTTGTCCGGAATGACGGGGCACCGAATCGGGCAATGCTGGGGACGATGCTGGGCACGCTGGGCAACATTGTGTTGGACTATCTGTTTATTTTCCCGTTGGGAATGGGCATGCTGGGGGCAGTCTTGGCAACCGCCTGTGCACCGCTCATCGGTATCAGCATTCAGATTTTCTATTTCCGGAAACCAACCTGTCAAATTCGAGTTCGTCCCTGCCGGTTGCAGTGGCAGATGTTCCAGCCGATTTTCCTGCTGGGCGGTGCAGAATGGATTACAGAAGTTGCCTCTGGGATTGTCATTTTCTGCTTTAATTTTGTCATTCTGAAAAAGGCAGGGAATACGGGCGTGGCAGCCTATGGGATTATCGCCAACATCGCCTTGGTGGCAGCGTGTCTGTGTACGGGCATTGCACAGGGCGTGCAGCCGCTGTTGAGCCGCAGCTATGGCAAGAACGACTTACAAGAAATGAAAAAGCTGCTGCGGATGACGATTTGCACGGCACTGGGCTTTGCAGCGGTGCTGTATGGCGTGTTGTTTGGCTTTACCGAGCCGATTGTACGGCTGTTTAACAGCACAGGAAATACCACGCTACAGGCGATGGCAGAAACCGGAACACGGATTTATTTTCTGGCGTTTTTTGCTGTGGGGGTCAACATTGCAACCTCTGCCTTTTTTGCAGCGGTAGAACGTCCGGCAGCGTCTTTCTGCATCTCGCTGCTGCGGAGCGGCGTGTTGCTGTTGCCGCTGGTCTTTTTGTTTGCGGCAGTCTGGGACATGACGGGCGTTTGGGTGTCGTATCCGGCGGCAGAGTTGGGAACGTGTCTGGTGGCAGTGTGTTGTCAGGTGCGGTACTGGAAAAAACAACATTCGTAAAATTTAGCGGAGAAAGCATATAAAAAGTGCGGTCTGTTCGAGATGGAGCAGTACCGCACTTTTTATAAAAATTGCATGGCTTTTTTTGCCTGTATTTGCTGTAGTGCCCGAGGGATTTTGTAGCAAACCCCCTCCTTTGCAAAAAATGTTCCCGTCTGCTTGAATGTAAACGGAACATTTGCAGCACGGCACTGTGCCGCAAGGGATGTGACCCATTCCCAGCGGCAGAGCCTTGCTTGCTCGCCAGATTCGCCGCCGACCGTGACACGGGAAATTTGCGGCTGTAGGTAGGGTTGTAACTGTATGGGCGTTAAAAGCGGCTCACAGATGATTTCTTTCCTTGCAATCGGCAATTGCAGGAGAACAGGCAGCCGTTCGTCTGCGGCTTGTTGGTTTTCCGTGGTGCAGCAGATGGTTACATTGGGGTAACCCGTTCCCCAATCGGGCGGAAAGCAGGCAGCTGCACGCACAATACGTTTGGTG
>CALAWF010000187.1 GCA_937894665.1 uncultured bacterium
CGATTTCATCTCAACTTATTTTCTAGTCAATTCAGAATGACATTTGCGTTAATAAATTGTAGGTCGGATTTACTAATCCGACATTAAAATAAGCTGGACGCAATGACAGAATTTGAAAAGGCTTTACATATTCGTCATTCTGAGGACTTTAGCCCGAAAGAATCCAGCTTTTAATTTATTTTTTTAGGGTTTTAAATGATAATGTAGGTTGTTTTTTTTAACCCAACATATAACTTATCAACTTATAGACTTTTAATGAACTTATTTCCTTATTCCCCTATTCCTTATTTCCTTTCCCTAAAAAAAATCATTCCTGCAAACCCTTACGCCCCAAGGATGTCAAGAGCCAAACTCCCCCAAGTGGCTAGTCGTATTTTTACCTACGTAAAAATACGGATGTTTACAAAAACTCGAAACATATGGTATATTAGGAATGTCGGTTAAGGCTCACACT
Source organism: uncultured bacterium (assembly GCA_937894665.1). Lineage (GTDB taxonomy): Bacteria > Cyanobacteriota > Vampirovibrionia > Gastranaerophilales > Gastranaerophilaceae > Zag111. The sequence continues at coordinate 455 of CALAWF010000187.1, forward strand.
CGAGAGAAATAAAAACTCTTAAAAGTCTTAGACTTTTCGATGGTAAAGCTGTTTGCCGATTTGTGCAGGTTGTTTCTTGCATTAGTAAAAATTTATTTTCAAATTTTAATACTTTTATTATTTTATTCTCCGTGATAAAATTCGGGTATGGATAGATTTGAATTTATTAAAGCAAAACGTATCGTTTTCAAATTAGGAACTAATGTATTAAGAAATGATGATGGCTATGTGTCTTTGCCACGAGTTTACACATTTATTGAGGATATTGCTCGTCTTGTGAAATCAGGAAAAGAGGTTATTATTGTAACTTCTGGTGCTGTAGGTTTGGGCAAAAAAAGACTTGGCTTAGAGGATACAAGCGGAACCGCACTAAAACAAGCCTGTGCTGCAATTGGGCAAGGTAAGTTGATGTCAATTTATGAAAACGGATTTGACACTTACGGATTGACTGCTGCACAAATTCTTTTGACAGAAGATGATTTTTCTATTCGTCAAAGATATTTGAGCTTGAGAACCACTTTTAACAAATTGCTTGAATTAGGTGTAATTCCTGTAATCAACCAAAATGATACGGTTTCAACTCTTGATGTTGCACTTCGTTATGTCAAAGATGATATGCAAGTTTGTTTCTCTGATAATGATAAACTTTCTGCTCTTGTCGCAAGTGAACTTGATGCCGATTTGTTGGTTATTTTATCAGATATTAATGGGTTGTATGACGATAATCCTAAATCTAATCCAAATGCAAAATTGATAAAATCTGTAAAAGAGGTTAATGACGATATTTTGGCTCTAGCTTCCGGAGTTTCGGATGGTGGTAGAGGCGGAATGGAAACAAAATTGAAAGCTGCAAGACTTGTTACAAGATTTGGTGGCAAAGTTCTTATCGCAAACGGAAAACAACCTTACATTATTAAAAGAATTTTTGAGGGTGAAGATTTAGGAACTATGTTTTTACCGTCAGATGAAAATCTTTCAGATAAGAAACGTTGGATTGGTTATGCAACAAATATTGTCGGTAAAATTATTGTAAATGATGGTGCTAAACATGCATTAATTTCCAAAGAAAAAAGTTTGTTGCCAATTGGTGTAATCGGGGTAAAAAATCACTTCCAAAAAGGTGATGTAATTTCTATTTTGGATGAGAAAAATCACGAATTCGCTCGAGGAATTGTAAATTACGATTCTGATTCTTGCAAAAAAGTTATCGGTTCTCATTCAGATAATATTGCAGATATTCTAGGGTTCAAAAACTACGATGCAATTATTACCCGTGATAATATAACAATTTTATAATCGCTAAAATTAGGAGAGAAAATTTGGAAAAGAATTTTATCGAAATTGCAAAAAATGCAAAACAAGCATCTCTAAAAATCGCTGAGTTAGGTTCAGAAATTAAAAATTCTGCACTAAATAAAATTGCAGATTTTTTTGAAACTCATAAAGCAGAAATCTTTGAAGCAAACAAAAAAGATTTGGAAGATGCTGAAAAATTAGTTGAAAATGGTGAAATTACAAAATCCACTTTCAACCGTCTTAAACTAGATGAAAACAAAATGCGTGATATGATTCAAGGGGTTCGTGATATTGCAAATCTTGAAGACCCAATCGGTAAAACTCTTTTCAAAAGGGAGTTGGACAAAGATTTAACTTTGTACAAAATATCTTGTCCAATCGGAGTTTTGGGAATAATTTTTGAAGCAAGACCTGATGTAATTTCTCAAATTTCATCACTTGCGATAAAGTCTTCTAACGCTGTAATTTTAAAGGGTGGAAAAGAATCAAAGCACACAAACGAAAAAATCATGGAAATAATTAACTCTGCCCTTGCAGAAGTTAAAGAGTTCCCGAAAAACGTTGTGCAGCAAGTTTTTACAAGAGATGATGTTGCCGAAATGTTAAAATGCGACAATTATATCAATCTAATTATCCCACGTGGTGGTAACAAGTTGGTTAAGTTTATCAAAGAAAATACAAAAATTCCGGTACTTGGACACGCAAGCGGAATTTGTCATATTTTTGTAGATGAGTCTGCGGATATTGAGATGGCATCTCGAGTTGTAATTGATGCAAAAACTCAATACCCGAGTGCATGTAACGCTGTAGAAACACTTTTAATTCATAAAGATTTTCCAAAGGCAAATGACCTTTTGGCATCTTTGCAGCTTTCAGAAATTAAACTTGTTCCAAATCCTGATGATTGGTCAACAGAATATGGCGACAAGATTTTGTCCTACAAGTTTGTAAATTCTGTCGATGAAGCAATTGAGCATATAAATACTTACGGTTCCGGACATACCGATAGTATTATTACAAAAAATATTGAAAATGCTGAAAAATTTATGAATAATGTTGATTCTGCCGGAGTTTATATGAACGCATCAACTCGTTTTGCGGATGGTTTCCGTTATGGATTTGGGGCAGAAGTCGGAATTTCAACCAATAAAACTCATGCAAGAGGACCGGTAGGACTGGAAGGTTTGACGATTTATAAATATAAACTTATTGGTAATGGCAATATTGTAGATGATTACGTCAAAGGTGTAAAACATTTCCACCATAAAGATATTGGTTAAAGTGATAAGTTCATTAAAAGTCTATAAGTCAATAAGTTGATAAGTCTATAAGAGGATAAAGGCAATAGGGAACAGGGAAATAAGTTCGTTACAATTACGTCATTCTGAGGGGTTAACCGAGGAAAATAAAATAAAATATTTCAAAATTACCCGAAGAATCTCTGACTGGACAAATTTAGCCTACCCCCTCTCCATTACTCCCTCAGCCATACGGCACGCAGTTTCACTCGACTCAACTCCGTTTCGTCGGTTCAGCTAGTGTCCCACAAGGGGTGAGGGCAATAACTGAACAAAAATGTCATCCTGAGCAAAGCGAAGGATATTTTGAGAATATCTTCCTCTCCTTGG
>CALAWF010000188.1 GCA_937894665.1 uncultured bacterium
GAAGTTGCTTTGAATGTGTTACCTGCACCATCATTTTCTTCTAAGTATTGTTTTGCATTTTCAAAATCAGCATCAAAGCCATATTGTTCTTTGATTTCTTCTTTTACGTTAGGAATTTCTTCAATCAATGATAATTCATAAACTGATTGAGCGTTATCTGTTACAGGACCATAAGAGTCAACAGCAATTGTAACAGGACCCATTCCTAAGAAACCAAATGCTACAAGACCAAAAGCAAATACTGATGAATAGCTCATCAATGATGCTGGGATATGAGTACTTGCAACATAAGCTAAAGCCATTAACAATACGATTACCATACCAATCCAGAAACCTGAGAAGTTACCTGAAACGATACCTGAAAGAATTGTTAAAGAAGCTCCGCCTTCTCTAGAAGCTGTAACAACTTCTTCTGTGTGTTTTGCTTTTGGAGAAGTAAATATCTTTGTAAATTCAGGAATAAGAGCTGCACCTAAAGTACCGCAAGAAATAATACAAGATAATACTAACCAAATGTGATTACCCATTGAAGATAATAACCAGTGGCTTACACCAAAAGTCATACAAATTGAAAGAATTGAAGTAATCCAAACAAGTCTTGTTAGTGGAACTTCAAAATCAAATTTTTCTGCTTTTTTAGCATAGCATTTATCGAATAGACCATTTACCCAATATGCAACAACAGAAGTTACAATCATTAAGAATCTCATAACGAAAATCCAAGCCAATAATTGAACTTGATTTTCTTGACCTAGAACGGCTAATAAGATGAAACTTACTAAAGCAACACCAGTTACACCGTATGTTTCAAAACCATCAGCTGTAGGTCCGATAGAATCACCAGCGTTATCACCAGTACAATCGGCAATTACACCAGGGTTTCTAGGGTCATCTTCTTTGATACCGAATTGAATTTTCATCAAGTCAGAACCAATATCAGCAATTTTTGTAAAAATACCACCTGCAACACGAAGAGCAGAAGCACCTAAAGATTCACCGATAGCAAAACCGATGAAACAAGCACCAGCGATATTTCCAGGAATGAATAATAGAATTAAAAGCATCATAATAAGTTCAACAGATACTAATAAAACACCAATACTCATACCAGCTTTCAAAGGAATATTTAAAATATTTAATGGATTTCCTTTTAATGAAGCAAATGCAGTTCTTGAATTTGCTAAAGTATTCATTCTAATACCGAACCAAGCAACAGCATAAGAACCTAAAATACCGATTACTGACCAAGCTAAGATTGTCAATACTTCAGCAGTACTCATATGTTGTAAGAACTTAAAGTAGAATAAAATACATAGACCAATTAATACTTCTAATACCAATAAAAATTTACCTTGTTGAACAAGATAAGTTTTACAAGTTTCAAAAATAGTATTCCCTACTCCGTCCATTGCTTTGTGGACATCTAATTTTCTGATTTTCAAGAACTCGATAAGCCCGAAAATCAAACCGATAACAGAAATTCCAAGGCCAATCAACAATAGCATATAGCTATGAGGATTGATGTTTCTAATACTTGGAACAACCAAATCGGCTTCACTTGCAAAAGCAGGTGAAACACCAATAGCCATCATAAATAATAGAGCCATTAGTGAAGTAAACTTTTTAATCATAGTCTCTTCTCCTTTTCAAAAGATTGTTCACTTACTTACTTTCTTTTCTCTTTTACGTTTGATAATAAAATTCTACCAAATATTTAACATAATATCAAGGAAAAATTACCCGATTTATTTACAACTTTTGAGCAATTTGTTATTATTAAAATATGGCTGATATATTAAAAAAAATCTGGATTTTTCTAACTATTTTCACTGTAATGGGGCTGATTGCACTCATTCCTTTTGGAAAATATCAGCGTGCATATATGAAAGAACTTCACAGAGCTAAATCCGCCCCACAAAAAAGAGTTGATGCAGCTTATACATATGTTGAAAAAGTAGAATCTGGCGAACAAGAAGAAGCCACAACAACAACCCCTCCTCAGGGGATAAAATATTCCCCAAATCCAAGAAACAGAAAACCAATTTATATAAGAGATAAAAAGAATCCTAGAATATTATATCCATACCGAAACTAAATCAAAAGAGTTCTTGCAATTCTTAATAAACGTTCTTTATCATCATGAGAGAGTTTATCAAAAATATCATTTAAATCGTTTCGCAACTCATCCTCTGAATATTTATGCTCATAACAGAAAAAATCTTCCAAATTTATCTCTAAATTATTTGCAATTTTTTCAAGATTAGATAATAAAGGAAAATTTTTACCAGATTCGATTTTACTAATTGACTGAGGCTCAATTCCAGCAATTTCAGCCATTTTATCTTGGGTATAGCCAAATTTTTTACGAATTTCTTTAAATCTTCTTCCGAATACTTGCTTCTTATCCATAATATCCTCTCGATAAGAGAGTAACAATATTTTAAAAAGAATAACATATATTTGTAAGTTATATTTTTGACATTTTGAGCGTTTTAGTATATAAATATCATGTTGTAATTGATTTTTAGGAGAATTTGAACGTATGAGTAAAAGAAATTTTGCATTCACACTTGCAGAAGTTTTAATAACAATCGGCATCGTTGGAGTCATTGCAGCTTTAGTAATTCCCAATTTAATTGGAGCTCAAGACATGGCTGTATCCAAAACAAAATTCAAAAAGACACTCGCCACTTTGAACGAAGCGGGAAAACTCGCCAAAGCTCAATATGGATATAATTATAGCGACCTGAACAATGGTTGTGGGGCGGCATATCCGCCCAATTTAGACAATCCTGAAACATCTACATCATATTGTGGAATATTTAATGGAACAATAAAGAATTTTACTTGGAAAGGATGGACGACAAATATTAAAACTGAAAATGGGAAAATTTATAGAATAGAAAAAAGTAGTAATACCGAATTTTTAAATAGCAGGTACGTTTATATTCTTCAAGATGGAACAATATTTGCCACAGGAAGTTCCCCAAGCCAAAATTGCCACTTGGAACTCGGAGAAACTCTTGACGAAGAATGGATTTCAAATCACATGGAGTGCATCGGATTTATTGATACAAATGGAATAAACCCACCAAACAAAGAAGTGTCATGTTCCGATGGGAATCCAACCGCTCTTGCTCCTGAAAAAAACTGTAGCGTAAAAAAAGACACAAAATATATAACAGATATTTATCCAATTGTTTTTCATGATTCAACCGTTGAACCGGCAACAAATGCAGCAAAAGCAATTCTTAATCAATAAAAATTAAAGAAACCTTAACTAAGACATTCCGGCAATATATTTTCAATGTTTTTAATTTATAGTTGACGTATGAAAAAATTGTTGTCTTTATTTTTAAGTTTAGGAATTATCACTCTATCTCCAGTTAGTGTTTTAGCATCAGATGTGCAATGCGAATGTATAAAAACATCTGAATCTTTAGCCAAAACTCATTCCAAAGCCCCAAACAATTGCATAAATACAACAGAGAATTATTATATACTTTCCAAGGGAGATGTAATAAAAGTTGCGTTTGAATGTAAATTTCTTTCAGAATGTGCAAAAGAAGGAGATAGAGTTTATTTTTATGTTCCGAAAGATATTCTTTCATCTTGCGGAACATTGATTATTCCAATGGGAACAAAATTTTCTGGTTTTGTTAGAGGAATAACTCCGCAAAAGAAACTTAACAAAAATGCAAGAGTCTATATTAATATAGATAAACTTATATTACCGGACAACACAGAATTAGAAGTTAAAGCAAAACCATTCAGCAAAGATTTTTCACTTGTTGAAAATGGTTGGATGACAGCAGGAAAACTCGCAGCTTCAACTGTTGGCATTGGTGCAGTTGGAACAGGAGCTGGTGTAGGTCTTGCATTCATTCCAAAACCTCACAAAATTGCAATTGGAGCAGGAACAGGGGTTGCAATTGGATGTTTTATCGGGCTTGTAACAGGACTTGTTACCCCTGGGTTAAAGTACCATGCCAAACAAGGTGAAGAAATTTATATAATTCTTTGCGAAGATTTAATTATTCCAAAATGTAATATTAAAGAATGGTAACAAATCCGAAGCAAAAAAACTTTAACTTATTTATACTGTTTCTTTCCAATAAAATCTTTCCAATATGTGCCGTTGCCTTTCGGACTAATGTCATGAATTGCATAATATGCACAAGCAAGGGTAGTTGATCTACTTTTATTATTGCAATAATTCTCACTCGCTTTTATTGTCCCCCCATTATCTCCATACGTAATATAGTTATTATCGGGATGATCTGTTCCCTCTGGAATAATATGACCATCAGTTGTAAATACAAAAGAAAAAATATCAATCCCAAGCGTGTTAGGTCTTTTATCACCATTTAGGTCAATACACAATCTTGGACCATTAAAACCTCTTTTGGGAGTGTCATCAAAAGAAATATATTTACCAGAAATATCAACATAAAATCCTGTATTATCGCAATTTATAGTCGTTTGCTTTCCCTTCATTGTAAACATAGGATATGGCATTGTTGTTAAATTTGAACCATTTTCGTCATAGCTATTATGATAAGTCCAGTCTGAAATTTTACTAAACCCTTTCACATATTTAGACAGGACTTTTATGAGTGCTTGTGTTCCGTTTTCAGCAGCATAATCTGGTATTGACTGATCATTATCATACATAAACTGCATGCTAATTTGATTCCATTCTGAATATGTCTTCTTGAGTTGTGCTTGCAAATCCCTATTTCTGACATTTTCCATAAGACTAGGAATTGTCATTGCTGCGACAACACCGATTATACCAAGTGTGATAAGGACTTCCGCAAGTGTAAATGCTCTGTTTTTTAAAATCTTCATAAGTAAATTATAAAGATTTTACTACTTGGTGTACACTGTCCCTCACATCATATCATATCATATCATATAGGGCATTATAACTGGGTTTCAGGGTTTTGTATAGATGGTTTACATTTTGTTACAATTGAGAAAATTGGTAACAACTTAACGCTACCGTCATCCTGAGCAGAGCGAAGGATCTCTGACCAAACGGAGTTTAATTAACCCCTCTCCCTTACTCCCTCTCCCACAAGGGGCGAGGGAAACAACTAATCGCAAAATGTCATCCTGAACTCATTTCAGGATCTCTAGCTAGTTTGTACGGATAGAGATTCCGAAATAAATTCGGAATGACAGTACGGATATAATACATTGCGTCCAGTCAAAGATTCTTCGGGTAAATTTGCTAAATAATTTTACCAATTCACCAGTTTACCCCTCAGAATGACGTAAATTGGATAAGGGGTTCGGGGGCGTTGCCCCTGATGACTCGAGCCATTTAATCATTCGTGTTTTTCTTTTTCGGTTCTACTTTTTCTTTTTGCGTCGAAATCAAAAAGAAAAAGT
>CALAWF010000189.1 GCA_937894665.1 uncultured bacterium
CTCTGAAAATGTTTCCGCCACCTACAACAACCGCAACTTGAGCTCCTGCTTCTGTTGCTTTTTTTATTTCGTTCGCAATCATTTTAACCGGAGCTTGGTCTATTCCGAATTGTTGATCTCCTAATAATGCTTCTCCGCTAATCTTTAGCAAAATTCTTTTATATTTCAACTTTTAATCTCCCTTAAAAAACTTATATTCTCTGTAATACTATCCTAAACCAACCTCAAAGTAAAGCATTATCAATCGATAGTTTCTTGTATTGAAATAGAATCAATTCCTTCTAATGCTTGGAATGATTTATATAAATCTTTAATTGGTTTTCTTGTTATAACATCCATAACGCAAGTAATTTTTGTGCTGTTTTCATCCGCTTTTAATTGCTTTTTAGAAAGTTCACTAATATCTTGATACTTTTCAATGATAAATTCATGAATTTTTTGAGCAAATTGATTTTGGCAAACAATAACCAACTTTACTCTTTTAGTTCTTTTTGTGCTGTTTGGCAAAACTTTTCTTTCAAAAACCCTGATAGTAACAAGGGTTAAGATAGAAAGTAATGTTCCGGCAAAAGCGATTTCGAACATTCCTGCTCCGCATGCCATACCGATACTTGCTGCAATCCAAAGTGTTGCCGCTGTTGTTAAACCTAAAACAATAGGTCCATTTCTTAATACTGTACCTGCACCGATAAAACCAATACCGGTAACTATTTGTGCTGCAACACGGGATGTATCTCTAATCCCTGTTGCTTGGTCAACAACGACATTATCCCCAGGGGCGAATGTTGGAAAACCATATATAGAAATAAGTGTAAAGACACAAGCTCCAAGACAAACTAAAATATGTGTTCTTAGCCCTGCGTATTTGTTTGTTAATTCTCTTTCTAGACCTATACAAAAACCAAAGATTACGGCTATAAGTATTCTTAGCATATAATCAAGGTTTATTATATTTGTTAAATGTTCTAAATTTACTTCCATACTATCCTCTATTTATCTAACTTTGCTTTGGGGATCCAAAACATCTCTTATGGTATCACCTATTAGGTTAAATGCCAAAACTGATACAAAAATTAAAAATCCTGGAGTTAAAAGCCAAGGTCTATACAAAATATTTGTAAATTCTTGAGCCTCTTTCAGCATATTACCCCAACTTGCATCCGGTTGTTGTATTCCCAGTCCTAAAAAGCTCAATCCTGATTCTGACAAAATGTAAGAAGGGATTGATAATGTCATTGCAACAATTACAAAACTTGTAGTTTGAGGAAGAATATGTTTAATGATAATTCTCATTTTTGACGCTCCGATTGATTGAGCAGCCTGAATGTATTCTTGATTTTTGATAGACAAAACCATACCCCTTACAACTCTTGCAAATCCTGCCCATCCGATTAGTGCCAGAATTATAACAATAAGCAAAAATCTCTGAGTACTTGTCATTCCGGATGGAAGAATTGATGCAAGTATAATAAGTAAATAAAAACTAGGAATAGACATAACGGCTTCAGCGAATCTCATCATAAGCATATCGACTTTTCCGCCAAAGTATCCGGAAATTCCACCATATAAAAGCCCGATAGGAAATAAAACAAATAATGCTAAAAATCCTATTGTCATAGAAATTCTTCCGCCAAATAATATTCTTGAAAATACATCTCGTCCGTTAATATCTGTTCCAAGGAGGAATAATCTTCCTTCAGCATCTGTTGTAACTAGGTGTCTTTTCATTGGGAGTAGTCCCAAAAATTTATATGGTTGACCTTGAGCGAAGAATTTTACATAGTGCTTTTTACTTCTATCTAGATTGTATTCAATTTCTAATGTTTGAGGATTGAAATCTCTTGTATAGTTATAAGTATATGGTTTTGACAAGTGTCCTGTTTCATCAATCGTGAAGATTTTAGATGGGGGGACATAAGCCATTGTTCTATCCGAAAAATCTTTTGTGTATGGAGCTATAAAATCTGCTAAAAATAGTGCAAGATAAATTACACCAAGAACAATTAGTGCAATTCTTGCAAATTTATCTTTCCATAATTGTTGTAGAACTTCTTTTATCATTATTTCACCCTAATTCTCGGATCTGTGATGATAAGAAGAATATCCGCAATTAAATTCCCAAGTACAAGCATAATAGCACCCATCATCAATGATGCCATAACTAAATTTATATCTGATTTCATAACCGCTTCAAGGATTAATCTTCCAAGTCCAGGGTATTGAAATACATATTCGGTTAAAGCCGCTCCACTCAATAACCCTGCAAATTCAAATCCTAAAAGTGTAATCATCGGGTTAATCGCATTACGTAAAGCATGTTTATAGATTACAGAAAATTCTGAAAGCCCTTTTGCTCTAGCAAATTTTACATAATCACTATCTAGAACATCTAGCATATTTGCTCGCATTTGTCTTTGAAGCCCTGCAAGAGATATGGTGAATAGAACAATTACAGGCAAAATCAAGTGATGTGTAATATCCCAAAATTTTGTTCCAAAATTCATATCTGCAAAGTTTGGACTTGTTAATCCTCCAATAGGAAACCATCCCGTTTTTACCGCAAAAATTAATAATAAAACTGCAAAAAAGAATGATGGTATCGCCATACCAATACTTGTCAAAACTGTTAGTGTCCTATCAAACGGTGTTTTCCAATTGACAGCTGCAATAATTCCTAATGGGACTCCGACAAGCCAAGTTAATAAGATTACAATAGATGTCAAAAGTAAAGTGTTCGGGATTCTTTCTTTTAACTTTTGACTTACTTTTTCGCCTGTTGAAGTTACTCCTAAATCTCCTTGAATAAAAGAAAAAGCCCATTTCCCGTATTGTACAATAATAGGCTTATCTAAACCTAATCTTTGTCTTTCTCTTTCTACTGTAGCAGGAGAAACGGAAGGGTTTAATTTCAATTCTGCTAACGGGTCAACAGGAGATAAACGAATTATAAAAAAGCTAATCAAAGATACCATTATGAGTAATGGTATAGTTTGAAGTATTCTTTTTATTATGTATTTGAATGTTTCCATTATTTCCCTATATAAATTTCTTCTATGTTATGTGTAATTCCACCCAAACTTGACGGATAAATATTTTTGAATTTGTTTCGGAGTGCAACTATTCTGATTGGAGAATAGATATAAATCATTGGTTTTTCTCTGTAAACAATTTCTTGATATTTGTCATAATATTTTTTCCTATCTTCAAATTTAGTTGCTAAAGCCCCTTGAGTGTAAAGGTAATCCAGTTCTTTTTCCCAAGGTAGGATTTTTGCTTTCCCTTCTTGTGGAGTTCGTTGGTTGAACATGTGGAGCCTTCCGTCTGATAACCAAACATTTTTTCCTCCGTTAGGTTCAAGAGGAGAACCTGTAAGCCCCATGATTACCATATCCCAGTCATAAGTACTAACGAGTTTGTTTACAAGAGAATTAAATTCAATAGGTTTAAAATTAACTTTCATTCCTAAATCTTCAAGATCTTGTTTAACCATAACCCCAATTGCTTCTCGTTCAGTGTTTCCGGCATTGGTGTATAGGTCAAATTCTACTCTATGTCCATGTTTATCAAATAATCTTCCTTTTTTATCAAGATAAAAACCAGACTTTTGTAAAAGTTCTTTTGACTTATTCAAATCTTTATCATAAGGTTTTAGATTTTTGTTTAAGTAAATAGAATTAAGACTTTCCGGAGTGAATAGCGGAGTCCCAATTCCGTTTGCAATATTTAGAACCATATTTTTTCTATCTATTGCATAATCAACGGCTGTTCTAAAGTTTAAATCTTGAAACCACATTTGTTTATCCGGATTTACATAATATTTGCCCTTGTTATCTTTTCTGTTGTTCAAGTTCATTGAAAGATACATTGTGCCTGTATCGGGTCCAAGATTGTATAACTTAAAATCTGAATGAGGTTCAAGTGATTTATATCTTGCTACTTTTGAACCTTGAAGAGATATAACATCAAGTTCTTTTGCTTCAAACTTCAATACTTCGTTATTCAAATCCCCAACGATTAGATATACAAGTTTATCTAAGTATGGAAGTTTTTGTTGTTTTGCATTTATTTCATAGTAATTTGGATTCCTCTCAAATACTACACGTTGAGCAGGAACATATTCTTTTAATTTGAAAGCTCCCGATACGACAAAATCTTTTGGTTTTGTGTTGGTTGATAAGAATGAATCAAAGTAGGTATTCCCTTTTTTGACTGCCGGCATGAATATATGTTTTGGTGCAATCGGAGTTGATAACATTCTTATAAACGGTGCAAAAGGTTTTGGTGTTACAAATTCAACTGTATAATTGTCAATTTTTCTAACGCTTGGCAATTTGTCATCAATAACAATAGAATCTCTTGTTGAAGTATCTCCAAGTCCTGCAAAAATTATATCCTTCCATGTAAAAACAACATCATCTGCTGTTATTGGTTTTCCATCAGACCATTTTATTCCATGACGGAGCTTTATTGTATAAATTTTCCCATCAGGGGAGATTGTATATGATTTTGCTAGTTTTGGGGTTGGCTGTCCTGTAATCGGGTCAGAAGATAGAAGTCCATCATACATAATTCCTGACATTTGGGAAGATATATTATCTTTACAGTTAAACGGATTAAATGTTTTCGGACCTTCTCCGATTGTAGAAGATACAAGTTCCCCTCCAAATTTCCCGATTGGAGCTTGGGATTCTAAATAATCAATTCCTCCGATTGTAATATTTTTAGGTGAAGGATATTCCACAGGTGCAAGCTGAGATTGATTTTGCGTAAAAGATTTATTTTCAGTTGGAATATCTTTTACCAAGCACGCTTTGCAAATCAGTGCAACAAAAAATACTATTAATAATAGAACCCTAAAACCTCTCCATGTCATGCTTTTAGAATATCACAAAAAGAGCTAAATGTATTGTCAAATTGGCTAGTGTTTTGTGATAAAATTAGTGCAAGACTACCTGTTTTAGGCATGTCGGATTAGTGGAAATTTTATTAGATATAAATATATAATTCTGATTAGGGGGTTAAGGTGTTAAATGATAATGAAAAATTAAACCTTTCAGAAAATGCGATTAAGGTTTTAGAAAAACGATATTTAAAACGTGATAAAGACGGAAATTGTACAGAAACTCCGGCAGATATGTTTAGGCGTGTGTCTGATGCAATTGCAAAAGGTGATTTAAAGTTCGGTAAGCCCCCAGAAGAGGTGAAAGATTTATCAAATATATTTTATGAAGCTATAACTCATCGTTATTTTATGCCGAATTCCCCAACTTTGATGAATGCCGGACGAGAATTGGGACAGCTTGCTGCTTGTTTTGTACTTCCTGTAGAAGATAGTTTGGAGGGTATTTTTGAAACTATTAAAAATACAGCTTTAATTCACCAATCAGGTGGCGGAACTGGGTTTTCTTTTTCTCGGCTCAGACCTAAAAATAGTGTAGTAAAATCTACAATGGGTGTTTCTTCCGGACCTGTTTCTTTTATGGAAGTTTTTAATGCTGCAACTGAAGCTGTTAAGCAAGGCGGAACCCGTAGAGGGGCAAATATGGGAATCTTGCGGGTTGATCATCCTGATATTGTAGAGTTTATTAATTGTAAATCTGATAATAATAAATTGAATAATTTTAATATTTCTGTCGCATTAACAGATAAATTCATGGATGCATATTTGAAAGGTGAAGACTATGACCTAGTAAATCCTCAAAATAATGAAGTTGTTGGGCGAATGAGTGCAAAAGCAGTTTTTGATTTAATTGTTGATTGTGCTTGGCGAAACGGTGAACCAGGAATTGTGTTTATAGATAAAATGAATGCAGATAACCCAACTCCGCTAATTGGTGCAATTGAATCTACCAATCCATGTGGCGAAGTTCCCTTGTTACCTTATGAGGCTTGTAATCTCGGCTCTATCAATCTTGGATTAATGATGAAAAAAGAAAATGATACTTGGGTTGTTGATTGGGATTTGCTGGAAAAAACAGTAAGAACGGCAATGAGATTTTTGGATAATGTTATTGAAGTTAATAAATATCCTCTTCCGCAAATCTCTGAAATGGTGCAAAATAACAGAAAAATCGGACTTGGTGTAATGGGTTGGGCTGATATGCTTATGAAAGCCGGTGTTTCTTATAGTTCCGAAGAAGGAATTAAACTTGCGGGACAAGTGATGGAGTTTATAGATTATGTTTCAAAAACAGAATCTATAGAATTGGCAAAAGAAAGAGGTCGTTTTAACAATTTCAAAGCTAGTATTTATGACCAACCTAATTATTTATATAACAAGTTCAAAGGAAAATCTTCCGGAAAAATTACGGACGATATGTGGGTAAAACTTGATGAAGATATTCAAAAATATGGCTTGCGAAATGCTACAACAACATGTATTGCTCCGACGGGTACAATTTCAATGATTGCAAGTGCATCCGGTGGTATTGAACCTTTGTTTGGGCTTGTTTTTTCAAGATTAATCCTTGATGGAACAGAAATGCTTGAGGTAAATCCAATCTTCAAAGAATATATGATTTCTCATAATTTATATTCCGAAGAATTAATGTCAAAGATTGCCAAAGATGGTTCAATTTCTCATGTTGATGAGGTTCCTGATGAAGTAAAACGAATTTTTGTTACGGCACATGATGTTAGTCCATACTGGCATGTAAAAATGCAAGCCGCTTTCCAATTGCATGTAGATAACGCTGTTTCTAAAACCGTAAACTTTGTAGAGTCTGCAACCAGAGAAGATATAAAAGAGGTTTATATCTTGGCATATAAAAATAATTTGAAAGGGATTACAGTGTATAGAAATAATTCACGACAATTCCAGCCTATGAATCTTGATACAAAGAAAAAAGAACCAACTATTGAAATAAAACCTGTAGAAAAGAAATCAGAGCCTAAAGTTGATGAGAAGAGAGAAGAATACAACCCGACCGGAGAAATTAAAACGATAAAATGTCCTGAGTGCGGAAATGAAATTAAAATGGCGGAAGGGTGTTTTATTTGTTTGAATTGTGGATATTCGGGGTGTTCTTAGTTTAAAAAAGAAGGAGGTTTAAGCCTCCTCTTTTTTTATAAAATTAATTGTAACATTTTCGTAACTATATAACAAATTTTATTTTCCTTTGATTTAAAATACATGTACAGTAAGACTCATTATTTTATTATAAGGTGTGAAATGAATATAGACTCAATTAGAAATTATTCCGCAGGTGTCATGCTCAAGCATAAGCCAAAGTACGGGCTGGAGAACGGAGCAGAGAACAAGAGTGCGGACGTGTGTGGCAAAAAAATGTGAATAGAGGATATTATAGCGGCAGCTTTACCGGAGGGAAAAACGGGGCTGCCGCTGATGTTTTCGAAAACTTAGGCAAAAGTACTTGGGATAAAATTTCCGGTTCTAAAAAGTTCCAAAAACTTGCAGAAATATTTGAAGAACAAGGTCCAATCGGTGCCGCATTAGTATCTCTTGTTGTTGCAGGAGGTTTAAGACCGGCAACAAATATTGCAATGACCGGTAAAAAGGATAGAGAAGATGGTATTTATGCCGCTTCTCACGCAATATCATCCGCAGTTATCGGATTTATTGTTTCATCAATTGTAATGGCTCCTTTTGGCTCAGCATTTAAAAAGATTAAAGCAAATCCTGAAAAATATTTAAAAGGTTTAGAAAAATTATTAAATGTGGAATCAATTGGTGCAAGAAGACTTGAAAAATCAAAACCATATAAAAAATTAAGTAAAATTGCACAATTCGCAATGGATTCAATTGTTTTAGGTATTCCAAAAGCGATGTTAACAATTGCTTTAATCCCTCCAATTTTGAAATATGTTTTCCATATGGAAAAAGGAAAGAAGAAGGATGCAGCTCCTGCACAACAATCAACTCAACAAGTAACACAAGATTATTCTAAAAACTTGGTAAATAGCCCTGTATTTAAAGAAGTTCAAGGAGGAAAAGAATAATGCAAATTACTCAAATTCAAAATTATAATAATACTCCTAAAAGAGCTTATACAACTAATCAAAGAACGGCTGCTCAACCTAAGTTTACAGGTGCCGCAAGTGCAGCTACAGCAGCAACTGAAAAGGCTTCAGAAGGTTTGTACGGTAGATTTACTGAATGGATTGCAAATAATTACTATAAAAGATTTTATAACAGTAAAGCTGCAAAATATATTGTTGAACATACAAATAGTCCAAAATGGAATAATATGACAACTCACATGTCAGCTTTAGGTTCAACTCTTATTTCTGGTATGTATGTTGTAAAAACATTAGAAAATGACAAATTAGACCCAGAAAAACGTAAGACATTAGCAATCAATGATACTCTTACTTGGGCTATTTCAACAGGTTGTGCTTACTGGTTAGATGATAAATTAGGTAAGGCTTGTGATAAAGCTACAACAAGAGCAGTTGCAAACCATTTATTAAAAAATCCTGAACTAAAAAGAGCAGATTTGTTTGGTGATTGGGATCCAAAGAATTTAAAAATCATGATGAAAGAATGGTACAATCACATAAAACCTGATTCAAAAGAAGGACAAGAATTAATCGAAAAATTAGGTAAACAATCATACTCTGATATTAGAAACTTTAACCTAGACATCTTGAAAAATAAAAAGATTACAACTCAAATTGATGGTATCAGTGCATTGAAATCATTATTCGTATTTGGTATGGTTTATAGATACCTAGTTCCGGTACTTGTAATGAAACCTGCTAACTGGATTGGTAATTACTTCCACGATAAAAAAGCTCAAAAGGCTCAAGAAGCACAAGGTGTAAAACCGGAATCTACAAAAGTTGATGCAAAAGCATAATTCATTTTGCTATATAAAAAATAAAAATACCCTCTTTTTTAAAGAGGGTATTTTTTATGAAATAATATCTATTTGATTTTTTTAGGTTTGCAGAAGTAAGGGTTATTTTGATATTTAGCCCAAGCAATGTATGCTTTATTTCCTTTGATTGTTTGAGAGCCAACAGGAACATATTTAGTTTGCCCTTTTTTATCTTTTTGTTCTGCAAACATTTCCAGCTCATATGTTTCTGGGTCTTTAGATTTGTTTTTCATAGAATTATATAATTCATCAACTTGAATATTTGAGAAAGAACAATTTAATTGATATTCATCTTCCGGAGATTTGATTGTTTCTTCGTATTTGCAAAATCCGTTACGCCATCCGATAATTTTTCTGTTTGTTGTAAATTGTTTTCCTTCAAATTCTGAAACCATTGATTCTTCATAATAATCACAATCTTTGAAGTGTTTTATAAATTTAGATGAAAATTTTGTATATTCTGCAGCAAAGACACAAGACATTCCTGCAACTAAGACAACTAAAAGTCCTAACATAACTGCTGTGGATTTTTTCATTCTATTCATCTCCCTTCGTCTATTTAATACCTACATTATATCAAAAATTAGCAAAGAGTAAAGATTATTATAATCTGTTATGAAATTTTAAAATCTCATTAGTTTGTATGATTACAAATAAAATGAAAATGATAATATAACAATATACTCCTTAGAGACTAAGATACACATATCCCTAATCAACAGCTATGCACCTCAGTACATAGCTTTTTTTTTATTATAAAAACGGTTATTTCTGTTTTTTGTGTATAATTAGAGTATGAATATAACACAAGAATTTGAAACAATTGCAGCTATTTCTACCCCTATTGGTACAGGCGGGGTGGGAGTTATACGTATTTCCGGTGATAAAAGTTTTGATATAGCTAAAAAAGTTACGGACAAAAACAATTTCCCTGTTGGCAAAATTTGCCATGGTTGGGTTATGGATGGAGATACGAAAATTGATGAGGTAATTATTCTTCCTTTCAAAAATCCAAACAGTTATACCGGAGAGGATGTAATTGAAATTCAATGCCACGGCGGTATAAATGTTGTTCAAAATATCCTTGATGTTGTATTGAAAAATGGTGCAAGAATGGCTGAACGTGGTGAATTTACAAAACGTGCATTCTTGAACAAAAAATTAGATTTATCTCAAGCAGAAGCTGTTGATGATTTGATTCACGCAAAGACTTCAAATTTTGCAATCCAATCTGCAAAAAATTTATCAGGTGTTTTGGCTAAAAAAATTAACGAAATAAAAGGTGAAATTTTTGAAACGGCATCAAGAATTGTTGCCGGAATTGATTTTCCTGAAGATGTTGCAGAACCTGAATATTCATATCTTGTAGAAAGATTTAAACATTCTCTCGGTGAAATTGATAAAATTTTGGATTGTGCAAAATCCTCTGATATTTTAAGACAAGGCGTAAAAGTTGCGATTGTAGGTCGCCCAAATGTTGGAAAATCCTCTCTATTCAACGCTTTGTTGAATTTAGACAGAGCGATTGTAACTGATATTGCGGGGACAACCAGAGATGTAATTAAAGAAAATATCGATTTGGGTGTTGCCGTC